>JAICHT010000024.1 GCA_025924755.1 Chitinophagaceae bacterium
ATCAACGTAAGCACCCATCCCCCGGAAGCTAAGAAAAAAATTGGTTATTTACCCGAGTCCAATGCCTTGTATTATGATATGTATGTGCGGGAGTATTTAAGTTTTATGGCTGATGTGCACGAAATTAAAAATGCAAAATCGAAAATTCAAACCATCATTGAAACGGTTGGGTTAACTTCTGAAAGCGCTAAAAAAATCGGGCAGTTATCTAAAGGATATAAACAACGGGTAGGGTTAGCTGCCGCTTTATTGCACGATCCGGAAGTGCTGATATTAGACGAGCCTACCAGCGGCTTAGATCCGAACCAGATTGTGGAAATACGCCAGGTAATAAAAGAGCAGGGCAAAAACAAGATTGTACTTTTTTCATCGCATATACTACAGGAGGTGGAAGCCATTTGCGATAGGGTGATTATTATTCATAAAGGAACGATTGTGGCCGACGATCAATTGAGCAACCTGCAGCAACAGTCTGCCACCAATATAGTAAGAGTAGGCTTTAAAGAACCGCTGGAAGCCGAATGGCTGAAACGGATGCGTGCTGTAAGTGCCGTAAACAAAATAGATACCTACAACTGGAGCTTAAAAACCGAGGAGCCGGAAAGCGTTCGCAAACAAATATTAGAACTGGCTTTGCAGCATAACCTCAACATCGTTTCTTTGCAAAGTGAAAGCCAAAGCCTGGAAGAAATTTTTCGTACGCTGACCAATAGTGTACCAGGCGCACAAGGGAGTGACACAACAAAAGCTGAGCAGCCATAAAAAGCTTGTAAATAAATAAAAATTAAAACCGAAAATCAAATGAGTTACATAGCCGAAATTTTTGCCCGACAGATATTAGACAGTCGCGGCAACCCCACTGTAGAAGTAGACGTGATTACCGACGATGGTGCAGTAGGCCGTGCAGCTGTGCCAAGCGGCGCCAGCACCGGCATACACGAAGCGGTAGAATTGCGGGATGATGATAAAAAAGTGTATGGCGGAAAAGGGGTTTTAAAAGCAGTAGAGAATGTAAATAAAACGATTGCACCGGAACTGGAAGGCTATGATGTAGCTGACCAAACGGGTATTGATGCGTTGATGATAGAACTGGACGGTAGTAAAAATAAAGCCAAGCTGGGAGCCAATGCTATGCTGGCGGTAAGTATGGCTGTGGCTAAAGCCGCTGCTGAAGAAGCAGCGCTGCCACTGTTCCGTTATATTGGCGGCACCAATGCTAAAACGCTGCCGGTGCCTATGATGAATATTTTAAACGGCGGTGCCCATGCCGATAATAAAATCGACTTCCAGGAATTTATGGTAATGCCGGTTGGCGCTTCTAACTTCAGCGAAGGCTTGCGTTGGGGTGTTGAAATTTTTCATGCCTTAAAATCAGTATTAAAAAAGAAGGGTTATAGCACCAACGTGGGCGATGAAGGCGGCTTTGCACCCAATATTCAAAGCAATGAAGAAGCCATCGAAACGGTGTTAGCCGCTATTGATGCCGCTGGTTATAAAGCAGGTTCAGAAATATTTATTGCTATGGATCCTGCTGTAAGCGAAATGTTTGACAGCAAAACAGAGGAATATCATTTTCATAAATCAGATGGTAAAAGATTAAGCCGCGAAAAAATGGTGGACTTCTGGGCCAGTTGGGTAGCACAATATCCAATTATTTCTTTGGAAGATGGTATGGCGGAAGATGACTGGCAAGGCTGGAAACAACTAACCGAAGCGGTGGGGCATAAAATACAATTGGTTGGCGACGATTTGTTTGTAACGAACGTAACCCGCCTGGAGCAAGGTATTGACCAGCATATTGCAAACGGCTTATTGGTAAAAGTAAACCAGATAGGTACAATAACAGAAACCATCAATGCCGTAACCATGGCGCAGCATAATGGCTATAATACGATTATGAGCCATCGCAGCGGCGAAACAGAAGATACGACGATTGCTGATTTGGCAGTAGCCCTAAACTGCGGACAAATAAAAACCGGTTCTGCCAGCCGCACGGACAGAATTGCCAAATACAATCAATTGATCAGAATTGAAGAATTGTTAGGCGCTTCGGCTTACTATCCTTCCAACAAATTAAAATTCGGAAAATAAAAGTTGATAGTGCGTAGTTGACAGTTAACAGGTTGTTTTATAACTTTATCCTGTTATCTGTCAACTATTTTTATATTCGCCCATGAGTAAGCTCACCGCTATATTATCTGTTCTTAAAAACAAATACCTGCTTACGGTTATTGTTTTTGTAGCATGGATGCTGTTTTTTGACCATAATGATATGCTTACGCAAATGGACCGGCGCAAGGAGCTGAATGCGTTGGAAAAAAGTAAGGATTATTTTACCCAGCAAATTGCTGAGGAACGAAAATCGCTGCAAGAATTGAAATCAAACCCTGCTGCTATTGAAAAATATGCCCGTGAAAAGTATTTAATGAAGCGGGATAATGAAGACATCTACCTTATAAAAACGGTTGAAAATAAATAGAAGGCGTGAGTTACAATAAAAATTTGATGCTTTCGTTTATGGAAAAGTACGCATCTGTTAAACATATTTTTATCATTTACAACCACTGCCAATGCACAAATACTCACCAGAGGATTTGATAAGCTATTTGTATAAGGAAACTTCTGCGGAACTTACAATTGCCATAGAAAAAGCCCTCGAGCAAGACTGGAGTTTACGGGAAAAATTAGCTGTTTTAAAAACTTCTATGAACCGTTTAGACAGTATTTCTGCCTCTCCCCGTACTGAAACTGTTTTAAATATTTTAAAATACGCTGCTGCTACACAAAAAGTTTCTTCTTAAATTAAAGCTTTTAATTTTAGTGTAGCAATATGACGCGCCAGCAACGCTTTAATGCGGTAATAGCCTATTTTCAAAATGTTCAGCCAGAGGTTGAAACAGAACTTATTTTTGATAACACCTACCAGCTTTTAGTATCAGTTATCCTTTCTGCCCAATGTACAGATAAGCGGGTAAATATGACTACGCCGGCATTATTTCAAAAATACCCGGATATAAAACAACTATCTAAAGCTGAATATGATGATGTGTTTGCAATTATAAAAAGCATCTCTTTTCCGGGCAATAAATCCAGGCATCTCATTGGCATGGCCAAAAAGGTAATGGAACAATTTGATGGCACTATACCCATGACGGTAGAAGAACTGGTACTTCTGCCCGGCGTAGGCCGCAAAACGGCTCATGTAATTACTTCTGTAGTAGATCATCAACCCAATATGGCGGTAGATACGCATGTGTTCCGGGTTTCTGCACGGATAGGCCTAACCGTAAATGCAAAAAATCCATTGGCTACAGAAATGCAATTGATTAAATATGTACCTAAAGAACTGGTTCATAAGTTTCATCATTGGCTGGTACTGCATGGCCGGTATATATGCGTGGCCCGAAAGCCCAAATGCGATGAATGCGGACTTAAACCGGTGTGCAAATACTTTCTCACAACTGCCAAAAATCAACAGCCATCGGTAAAATAGCGGCCTCAAACTATTTACATCATGCGCTGACATAATTACCTGATGTATAAGCACACCCTATGTATTATCCATATGGTGGGTTATTAACACTTCCATTAAACTTGTTCCCCGTTTCTGGCTCAGAGGTTGATATTATTAACCTGAGCTATTTTACTATTGCAATAATTTATTAATTTATACCACTATATAAAGCATTCCTTACATGGTATCCATCTCTAACATCTATAAAAACTTTAAAAGTGTACTATCGCTGTTGCCATTGGTAATTATTCTTAAAAAAATGATTGCAGAAGAAAAGCCCGGCGCCAAAAAATTGTATGAAGGGTTGCTGAACGATATCGAATCGCAACCACAATTATTACAACCGATCAACGATATATCCGTTTTAAAAGAGCATACCAACTTAGTAGAAACTTTACTATCAACTATATTTCCACCTTCTACCACCGCTAATGAAGGGTACTATGCCATTGCATCCCCTTTTGGTACAGAAACCATTTTTGCATCGCCTGAATTTATAAAACAGTTTTTGCAGGAAGGCACTACAAAAATTACGTTGCCGGATGATAAAACAAATGTGGATATAGCCAGGGCATCTTTAAGCCTGGCGTTTAACCTGATTCTGCACCAGTTTTATTCGCATCCTGTATCGTTAATGGCCTCGTCCATCTACCCACTATTAAATGCCGAAACAGGACTCACTACTTACTATGACCTGAAGTTGAATGCCCAGTTCATTGATGTAAAATGTATAGATACAGGGTTTTCCATTCCTACCAGTTTTTCGCCGCAACGCACCCTTGATATAGAAGAATTGCAGGAATTGTTTCCGCTGGAAAGCTTTCAGTTTGAAGGTATCATGGTAATAGAAATCAATGATGTAACTCATCAGCAGGTAGTAAATGAAATTAAAAATTCGTTACTGGATATTGATGTCTTTTCGGATGTAAGTGTGTACGATAAGTTGCAGCTTCATATTCAAAGCCTCATTGGTTTAAACAATGTAAAGATTGGTGTAACGCCGTTTTTTAAAATAAATGATTGCTACCTGTACGCTGATATTCATTATAAAAACAGTTTGCTTTTTAGAAACGACCAGGTGATTGCCAATAAGGATGATATCAGTGATTTGTGCCAGGAAATGTTTAAGCATACTAACCAACCCTTATTGTACCAGTCGCTCACCGAAAGCAATATTGGTAAAAATAAATTGCTGAAATATTATTTTGAAGCCGGAGCCCGGAGCCTGATTATCTGCCCGCTTAAACGCGACAACGGTACCTTGATAGGCGTGTTGGAAATTATGTGCAAACATGCAGACCGTCTTCGCTATTTTCATTTAACAAAGCTGCAATCGGCCCTGCCGCTTTTTACACTGGCACTGGAGAAAAGTTCGGAAAGCCTGGAACTGCAAATAGACAAAACCATTAAGGAACATTTTACAGCCGTACAGCCCGCTGTAGAATGGAAATTTACCGAGGCAGCCTTTAACTATCTGCAACATAAGCAGCATAGCGAGGTGGTAAAAATGCACGCCATTACCTTTCAGGATGTATATCCTTTATATGCAGCTATAGATATTAGAAGCTCCTCTACGGAACGCAATAATGCCATACAGCTGGATGTGCTGGAGCAGCTGAACCTTGCACGCTCAGTAGCAGAAAGAGCCGGCGAAAACATCCAGTTCCCGCTGCTACAGGAAATCATATTCAGGCTGGATAATTATATTTCTTCTGCTACCGATACATTGGTATCGGATGATGAGATGACGATTTATAATTTTCTTCAAACTGATTTACATTCCTTATTCATCCATTTAAAAGAAACGAGGCCGGAATTAAAAAAGATCATTGATGAATATATGCATGCGCTGGATCCTTACCGCAAAATTGTGTACCACCATCGCAAAGCCTATGAAGAAAGCATCACGCATATCAATGATATATTGGACCGTTTTGTAGATCAGGAACAGGTGCAGGCGCAACAAATTTTTCCGCATTATTTTGAACGGTATGTTACCGACGGTATCGAGTTTAATATTTACATCGGGCAGGCGCTGGCGCCGCGGCACAAATTTGACGAAATGTATGTGCGCAATCTTAAAATATGGCAGCTGACACTTTTGGCTAAAGCCGCCCGGCTATCTTATTCACTGGAGAAAAAACTAAGCTTGCCGTTGCAAACCACGCAGTTAATATTAGCGCATTCCATACCGTTGTCTATTAGCTTTAGAAATAAGGAACGGAAATTTGATGTAGACGGCGCTTACAACATAAGGTATGAGATTATTAAAAAGCGTATTGATAAAGTACACACCAAAGAAAGTGGTGAACGCCTGACACAGCCCGGTAAAATTGCCATTGTGTACTCGCAGCAAAAAGAGCTGAACGAATACCTGGAGTATATCAGCTTTTTACAAAGTGAAAATTTACTGATAGGCGATATTGAACACCTGGAGCTGGAAGAGCTTCAAGGTATCAGTGGCTTAAAAGCGGTGCGGGTAGATGTAAATTATAACGATGAAACCGGCGTATCGAAAGTAGAGTTATCTAATATTACTTCCAATCAATTATTAAGAAAATAGCAGAAGTTCTTTTATAAAAGGCCGGTATTCTTTACAAAATACCGGCCTTTTTATTGCTCAAAACTCAAAGCCAAACGTTAATAATGGCAATGCTTTCTCTTCTTCTGAGTGGGCTATAGAAGCCGTCACTACAAAGCGCTGTACCGGGGCCAGCCATAAGCCCACACCATATCCATCATGCCAGCGGTTAGAGTGCTCGCCATCTGCCCATACCCTGCCTACATCATTAAATACCTGGAAGCCAAATGTGCCGGGAAATAAATAGGTAGTAAAACTCAGGAGTTTGTACCTGATTTCCGAATTATTAAAGAACATACTGCGGCCGGCAAAACGTTGTTTGCGGTAGCCACGTAAGTTATCTGTTCCGCTTAAGTATTGCGCCTGTGTAAATTCATAATTTCCAATATTATGGTTGGCGCCAAAACGCGTAGCGAATACCAGCCTTGTAAGATCAGGAGTGGCTTTGCTTACAAAAATCCGCATATCCCACTTTAGCTGCACAATATTATTGCTGCTTCCGTTTAACCCAAATAAAGGCCTGACGCCTGCATTCAATACAAAGCCCCGCGTGGGCAGTACTTGGTTGTTTTTTGAGTTGATATCCAAATTAACTTCTGCTCCAAAATACGATTTTGATTTATATAAATTTGTCGGATCCAGGCCGTTTACAGACGGATTGGTCACAAACTTTCCTATGTTTTCATCCGGCTCCAGCCTGGTATTTTGAAAAGCGGCCCCATAGCTCACCTTCATCCAGGATTGTAATTGCTTGCGTAACAAAACAGAGGCGTCAATGAAGTTATAACGTGCCCGGTAATACTTAATTCCGCCGGGCTGGTCCAGCGTTTTTGTAGTGTTATTGCCAATACCAAAAAAGTTGGTCACGTTCACAGGTGCTCTAAAATCGCTTCGCACCAATAAATCGTTATGGCCGATAGCATCGGTGTAATCAGCGTCGTATACAAAATGGTAAGAGTTTGTTTTTAAAGCCCGGGTACCTCTAAAATATTGACGCATGCTATAGGGATATTTTTGAAAGCCCTGCTTGGTGTATTCTAAAGCCGCTCCCAGGTACAAACCATCGTCTATATTATATTCTACCGTAGCGCTGGGGTGAAGAATATTATATTTATAGGCAATCCTGTCGTACCGGTTATTTTGAGGATCGCTGGTGATATGCTGTGTAAAACCTTTGTTGCCCGAAATAGTATTATCCTCAAAGGTTACATCATACACTATGTCTTTGCCACCAGTGCCTTCGTTTATAAACTGGTCGTCTCCGGGCCCGCCAATCATTCTTATTTTTATAGGAGAGCTGCCACCCTGCACCACAAACTTATCATCACCTTCCAAACCATATAAGCGCAGCTCTTTCGTAACTTTCGGGTCAAACAACCGATCATATATTTTAGAGCTTACGTTTTCATCCTTATCTATTTTATTTATTACTACTCTTACACTGCCATCGTTGTTTTTAGTAATAGTAAATTGTTCTTTTTTATTGGAGCCAACAATACTTACCACTTTAGAAATAAACCGGTAATATTCCATCATATCCTGCCTGAAGTACTTACGCTTATCTTTAAGTATCTGTATAATCTTAGGTACGGAATATTTGTGTATTTCAGCGGGTTGGTTCATTAAGCTGGCAACGATTACAGAGTCGGTCATCTTGTTCAGGAACGTATCAATGGCTTTGTTCCAGTCGTCTGCCGATAGTTCGGTAAGAAAAGTGCGGTCGAAATTGCGGGCAGGCCGGTTGAATGTATTAATATTATCGGCTTTCTTTTTAAAACCCTGAAATTCCGGAACCAGCCATGGGCTTTTTATCAGCCCGGGCAGCAGTCCCTGGTTCACAAAAAAAGCCTGGTCATGATCTCTGGGTATGGCATAATACATTTTACCTTTCCCCGTATCGTACGTGGCCCATCGCCACTGATCTTCATGCCGGTCATAATCCATAATAAAATTATCCACCAGGCGGGCTTTTAGCACATCTTTCTGGTTTACATGGTCGTCATTATCTTTTGCCAGCCGCAGTACTAATTCTTCTGTGTTATACGTATTTTTTACATCAGCAGGCTCCCGTTCTTCCAGCACGGCCAAGGTGTTTTTAAAATCGGCTCTAAACCGCTGCAGGCGCGGATCGTCCGGTACATACATCAGCTTTCTCCTGATATTAGGTACCCCTTCTGCTAAGGCTAACGGCGAAATAGATAAGGCAGCATATGGATAAGAAGCTGAAATGCCATCTTCTACAATATCTTCTGCAAAGGTGTTTCTTAAATCGGCCGGTATCGCAGCGCCGGGATATTTTGCCACCGAACGCAGCACCCATTCCTTACCGTCTTTTTCTACCAGCCGCAATGATTTTGTTTCTTTACCGCCGCCTTTTTTAGTGGGGGTTAAACCACCCATTTCTGTACCTATATCCAGTACCGGTACTTTGATATGCTGCGTCCACTCCTTACGATAGTTCTTACCCAATATAAAATTTTTAACCGGGCTTCCTTTTAAATGTGCATTTCCTACTACTACAATAGAATCGGGCAGCTTGCCTATTGAATCTAAAGAAGGCTTTTCAACAATAGGCACTATGGTTTTTAACTGAGTGGTAAAAGTAGGTTTGGACATATCAGCACTCTTCAGATTATAAAACATCACGGACGCTTTGCCGCTTTTTCTTACTTCTATTACGGCAAAGCCAAAATCAGCGTCATCAAATAGCGTATATTTTCCTTTAGTTACCCTGCTTAAATTACTGCCAGAGCCGCTAACTATATAGGGGATGCTGTCCTTCATCAGCATTTGCAGCCCATGATCGTGGCCGGCTACATGAATAGTATACGCATGTGTTTTTAAAACGGCTTCTATCTGCTTGGCCATGCTTCGGTATAAGGGGTGCTTCGTGTCCTGCAAATTGCCAAATATGCCCCGTGTTATCGGGTATATAGAGCCCAGTATAGGCAGTGGGATATAGAGGTGCGGAAAATATTCGGTAAGCGGAAAAATGTGGTGCTTCCAGGTATAATCGCCACCATGTACGCCATGCGAGTATAAAGGGTGATGCATCGCTACTATCAGCAATTGATCGGGGTGCGCATCGGCAATTTCTTTTAGCGACGAAATAATTTCATCTTCAGATTTTGTGTCGCAACTGGATTCAAGTCCCGGCTTTTCATGCACATCCAGCCACCATTGGCTATCCATCAGGGCTAAAACTACCTTATCGCTCAACTCTATTGCCTCGGGCCCCGGGCAGCCATAAATAGGCCATGCCTGTACGTTTTTCAGACCTCTGGAATTGATATAATCTTCTTCATGACTTACCTGTTCCCATCCGCCCAGCTTTCCGTTTTTCCAGTCGTGGTTGCCCGGTACAAAAAAGGCTTTTGCTTTTTTGCCCTTTACCAGGTTTATCTGGTAATCAATAATTCGTTTAGATTCTTTGTAAGAAGGTTCTCCCTGCATCGGCATTCCAAGCGGGTAAATATTATCGCCAAGATAAATGATGGTGTTTTTGTCATTATCCCAGTCTACGTTTTTTGTTAGCCAGTCAATAACCGGCTGCGTGCTGCCTCTCAGTTCACCGGCATCTCCTACCAAAAAGATCCGTTGATTGAGGCTGTCTGTTTGCGCTAAACAGGTAAAGGAAAAAAATAAAGTTATAAGTGACAGATAACTTGTTTTCATGATAAACTATTTGTGTTTCGGTGGCCGGGCGCTTTTAGTAAAAGTAAAAATTAATAAGGACGGTTTTCCAAATTTCCCTTCGTTAGATATAAACATGGTTCCATTGGGCGCAAAAGCAATTCCTTCTGCTTGTGGAAAAAATCGCGGATCTAACCGATATCCTTCCAGCACCTGGCCATGGGTATCGGCTATAAGCAGCAATTGGCCGGCAGAAGACAAAATATATAAGTGTTTATCTATTGGATTGATAGCAGCGGCAGACGGCTTTATATCGGCATCCTTATTCTTCAAAACCTCTTTTACCGAATCAGTATTAATCGTATAGTAAACCGATGAATCAAATTTCTTGTCCGCAAGGTCAAACCTGAAAGCCGACTTTGTATGCCGCCCTTTTTCAATTCCACAGGTTTTGCAAAGCATTATCAGCCCGTGGGCTTCTGCATCGTAATATAATGTTTCAAATTCGTTTTGCTCCGTTGACCCAAACTGGTAAGCCTGTGCCTGCGTGCTATCCTTTGCACGTACCGGCACCTGCCATATTACGCCCCGGCTTGCCAGTATATATAGTGTGCTGTCCATTAAAACCACGTCTTCAAAATCTTGTTTGGGCGACGCAATCTCGCCGGTAATATCTTTTAATTTTTGCTTATGAAGGTTAATATCAATTACTTTTTCTTTGTTATCGGATATGGCAACTAAAGAGTTATTTTGCTTATCATAAGAAAGTCCTGAAATTTCGTTGAGAACTTTTCCCAATTCAACTTTTTGCGGATGCAGTAAGTCATACCCGGGCGGAGAGGCGTATTGGTGTTGACTACAGCCACTTTGTAACGTGCTGGCACATACGAGAAGCAGCCAGGCAATAAGCGGGCATTGTGTTTGAATAAGCTTACTCATCATTTAATACCTTTAATTATCAAACAACGCACCAACCATGAATGCATCGAATGAGCAACTTTTAGCGGATGCCCGTATTTATGTAACTGAAATATTTACACACCAGGTAAATCCTGAATTTGTTTTCCATAACCTGGAGCATACAGAAGATGTGGTGGAAGCCTGCAGCCGTATGGCTGATGAGAGTGACATACCGGAGGAAGACCGGTTGGTGTTAATGCTGGCGGCCTGGTTTCATGATACCGGCTATTCAAAAGGAGCAGCGGCCGGGCACGAAGATGAAAGCATCCGGCATGCTACTGAATTTTTAAAACAACATAATATAGATGAAGCGATCATGCAAAAGGTTTCTTCATGCATTGAAGCTACCCGCATGCCGCAATCGCCGGTAAACCAGGTAGAAAAAATATTATGCGATGCAGACTTATTTCATTTATCTACGGAAGATTTCCAGGCCCGTACCCAGCTTTTGAAGCAGGAGCAGGAAGTACTTTTACATCAAAAAATAAGTAAAGGAGACTGGAGAAAAAATAATATCAATTTTTTAAAAAACCACAGGTATTTTACTGAATATGGCCAGCAACAACTGGAACAGAGAAAAAAGGAAAATATTAATTTGCTCCAAAGAAAAAAGGAAAAAGGAAAAATCAATAAAACAGAAAGGGGGCTTGGAAATTATTTTCCATATATACCACCCTCTACTGTAAGTGCGGAAGTAGCCGCTAAAGAAAAACAAAAAAGCCTGGAAAGAGGTATACAAACCATGCTGCGCTCCACCTCTACCAACCATATACGGCTTAGTGGCATGTCGGATAGTAAGGCGCATATTATGATATCGGTAAACGCCATTATCATTTCGGTGGTGCTTACCGTTTCGGTGCGGCAGCATTTGCCTTATATTACCGAGTTTATGTACCCGATATGCATCCTTTTAATCGTATGTCTGCTTACCATTGTTTTTGCCATATTAGCTACGCGGCCATCTATTACCAGCGGCCGGTTTACCGAAGAAGACATCCGTAGTAAAAAAACCAACCTTCTTTTCTTTGGAAATTTTTATAGTATGGATATGGAAAACTATTTATGGGCCATGAACCAACTGATGAAAGATGGTGAATACTTATACGATAGTATGGTGAAAGACATTTATTTTTTGGGCGTGGTGCTGTCGAAGAAATACCGTTACCTGCGCATATCGTATACCATTTTTATGTGGGGATTAATAGGTTCTGTAATAGCCTTTGCCATAGCCGCAGCAGTGGCCTTATCCTATCCCACCGATAAAACCACTACCACTACTACCACCGTTATTGATTATTGAGTAATTCATCCTTAATAGCGTCTACCAGTTCTGCTTTAGTAATGGGCACACCCATTATTTTATTATAAGGTTTTGCGTCTATTAAAAATTCGCTGCGGATTATTTTAATAAGCTGGCCATTATTGATCTCGGGTACTAATACTGTTTTGTACCTGCTAAGCAGTTTACCCAGGTTGCGTGGAAAAGGATGCAGATAACGGAGATGGGCATGCGAAACCGAAAAGCCCTGCTGTAACAGTTCTTCTACCGCCGTTTTTATAACGCCATAAGTAGAGCCCCAGCCCAATACCAGCACATCACCAGTTGTTGGGCCATTATCCAGTTTTTGTTCCGGGATATAGTTGGCAATTTTATCTACTTTTTCCTGCCTTATTTTTACCATGGTTTGATGGTTCTCCGGGTCATAACTTACATTGCCGGTAATATTCTCTTTTTCCAATCCGCCGATGCGGTGTTCTAATCCGGCCGTACCTGGCACTGCCCATGGGCGTACTAACCGTTCATCGCGTTTATACGGTTGAAATTTTGTTTCTTCATGCCCCAGTTCTGTTTTAAACGCTATATGTATAGGATGCAGGTTTTCAATCACCGGAAACTTCCACGGCTCAGAGCCATTAGCAATATACCCGTCGCTTAAAAAAATAACAGGTGTCATATGCTCTACTGCAATGCGTACAGCTTCGTATACTGCTTCAAAGCAATCGCTGGGAGTAGCGGCTGCTACTACCGGCAGTGGGCTTTCGCCATTGCGGCCATAATATGCCTGCAGCAAATCGCTTTGTTCTGTTTTAGTAGGCAAGCCGGTGGAGGGGCCGCCGCGCTGCACATCTATTATCACTAATGGAATTTCGAGCATCATAGCTAGTCCCATGGCTTCGCCTTTCAATGCCATACCAGGTCCCGAAGTAGTGGTAACACCTAAGTGGCCGCCATAACTGGCGCCGATAGCTGCAGAAATTCCGGCTATTTCGTCCTCTGCCTGAAAAGTGCGAATACCAAAATTTTTATGCTTGCTTAATTCATGTAAAATATCAGAAGCTGGCGTAATAGGATACGTACCTAAAAAAATAGGCAAGCCGCTTTTTTCCGAGGCAGCTATCAAGCCAAACGCCAACGCCTGGTTGCCCATAATAGAGCGATAGCTCCCTACGGCAATTTTGGCACGCTCTACTTTATATTGTGTAGTAAAGGTTTCAGTAGTATCACCGTAATTATAACCCGCACGTAGTACTTTTAAATTGCTTTCCAGTATCTCTGTCTTTTTAGCAAATTTTTCATCCAGAAACAATTCAGTGCTTTTCATATCACGATCGTACATCCAATATAAAAAGCCCAGTACGAACATATTCTTTGCCCGGTCTTTTTCTTTGGTGCCTAAAGGAGCATCTTTTAAAGCTTCCCGCGTAAGTTTGGTAACGTCAATTTTAATCACCTCGTAATTATCCAGGCTGCCGTTTTCTATAGGGTTAATGCCATCAGGATAATTGGCCAGCCTCAGGTTCTTTACATCAAAACCATCCGTATTTACAATGATTTTACCGCCCTTTTTTAAATGCTTAAGGTTGGTTTTTAAAGCAGCGGCATTCATGGCCACCAGCACATCCCAGGCATCCCCGGGTGTATGGATGCTTTCGCTGGAAAAACGAAGCTGGAAACCGCTTACGCCGGGTATGGTTCCCTGCGGCGCTCTTATCTCAGCCGGAAAATCGGGAAAGGTAGATAAATCGGCACCCAACAAAGCGGTATTATTGGTAAACTGCGTACCGGTTAACTGCATACCATCGCCACTATCCCCGGCAAATTTTATTACTACATCCTGAAGTATTTCCTGATTGCGCCCCATATAAGAATTTGAGGTTGCAAAGGTAATCTTTAGTTGAGAGTTTGCCGTTTAGAGTTCATGTGCGGCCTGTTAAAAATTAGCGCTTCAAGTTGCTACGGGGAAATAAAATGGACGTCTTCTTTGCAGGGTGTAATATGAATCTGTTTTACCGTATTCAGCTAACATTGTTTATATTTAAACAACAAAATTCAACAGTTATGAAAGGATCAGCAGTATTGGCCGGAGGATTTGCGGGAGCCTGCACCGTTGCTTCGCTACACGAAGGACTTAGGCGATTGACGCCGGATGCACCCCGTATGGATTTATTGGATATGGAGGCGCTACAAAAAATGTTAAAAGCTCTGCATGCCGAAGTGCCCAAGCGTGATGCGCTGCTTAAATGGACGGTAGCAGGCGAAGCTGCGAGTAATATAGCCTACTATGGTATTACCGGTATAGGGCACGGAAGAGGAGCCTGGCTGAGAGGTGCTTTATTGGGCCTGGCTGCCGGTGTTACGGCTGTGGTATTACCAAAACCGCTTGGCTTATCGGAAGCGCCCAGCAACCGCACTACGCAAACGAAAGTAATGACACTGGGTTTGTATCTAATTGGAGGATTGGTAGCAGCCGCGGTAGCTAAACTGGTAGACGATACAGACAGAAATAAAAGAGCTTTTGAGGTTGAATCGGCATGGGCAAGAGAATAAGGAGTTTGAAAGAAAGTATCTCTTCAATGTTTTAGCCATTCTCCTGTTATTGGTGTTATCATCAACTATAGGATAAAAAAGGACTTCCAGAGCTCAATCGATTCTGGAGTTAAAAAATTGTGCAGAGTCATATATACCAAATTGAAACTCATGCCGGGTATCTGAATATCCAATGCTTACGTAGTTCTTCTTTTTTAATGAAAATGAGAATGCGGTATCTTTATAATCAATGTTATAATATATAAAAAGGCTTTAAAATTGATCTTCCTATATAATTATATTCCTCTTCACCTGTATGAAAGCACGATGCAGAACTACTCATATTAGCACTATATTTTGATGTATATTTCTTACCTATTCACCTAAGATATCTGTTGAATATCCAAATCTATTTTCAATATCAATGTTCACAATAATTTGTTCACTGCTTGACTTATCTTTTACAAATCCTATTATTTTTTAAGTTTACATTGAACTTAATATCTAAAGTATAATCTTTAATATAGGAAATCCTTTGCAATCTTAAACTTATGAAATCTTACTTTCAGTTGTTGGTCTTATCACTAAAACGGAAGCAAAGAAATAGTAAGCAATATGTCACTACTATCTTAAACATGGTTATTTTCAAGGCTGCATATTGAACAGGAATTTAGGAAGTCGCAGTGTTGGCGATTCATCAGACAATCTAAGCACAATGAATAAGGAAAACCAGGGCCAGGGTATGTTAAAAACGAAAAAGCATTTTGAGATTTTAGATGGTTTGAGAGGAATTGCAGCTTTAGCTGTTGTCATTTTTCACTTTATGGAATGGGTTTTCTCTGACTACAGCAAAAACTTTATTGGACATGGTTTTTTAGCGGTTGATTTCTTCTTCTGTTTATCCGGATTTGTAATAGGTTATGCTTATGATAACCGTATGGAGCAATTAGGAGTTATTGAGTTCTTTAAATCCAGGCTGATAAGATTGCACCCTCTAGTTATTCTGGGCTCCATATTAGGATTATCAGGCTTTCTTTTGGATCCCTTTGCATCACCCATAGCTTACAACGCAGGCAAACTCCTTTTGCTGTTTATTTGCTCCGTTTTCCTCATCCCGTTCCCTGTAATGGAAGACCGGGCTTTTAATCTTTTTGGGCTCAATGCTCCGTCCTGGTCACTTTTTTGGGAATATGTTGCCAACATTTTTTATGCTTTCGTTCTTTATAAATTAAACCGTCGTTTTTTAGCTTTGCTGGTAACCCTGGCAGCAGTAATACTTTGTTTTGTGAGCCATCGTGCAGGGAACCTCCTGGGCGGCTGGGCAGGAAACAACTTTTGGGATGGTGGTGCCCGTGTTGCTTATTCTTTTTCAGCGGGTCTATTACTATACCGTTCTAACTGGATCATAAAAAACAAGCTGGGTTTTGCAGTCCTGGCTATTTTGTTGTCTTTAGCCTTTGTCATGCCCGGGTCGAAGTGGAACTGGATTACTGAATTACTGGTTGTGTTGATTTATTTTCCTTTACTTGTTTCTCTCGGGGCCGGCTCAAGCCTTTCGCCTCAATGGAAAAAGATCTGTCGGTTTTCCGGCAACATTTCCTATCCGCTTTACATGACGCATTATGCAGCCATATGGGTCTTTGGCCATTATTATACTTTGAAGAAACCCAGCATGAACCAGCTTCCTTATATCATTACATTAGGGGTTCTGTTCCTGATCGGTGTCGCATATCTCGCAATGGTATTTTACGATTTACCGGTAAGAAAATACTTAAATAAAAAAAGGCAACAAGCAAATACCGCATTGAAAGGATATACGTAGAGACTGCGGCAATATCGTCCTGTCAACTGAATATGTAATACAAAGATTGATTGGGAGAAATCTCAATAATAGTAAAATTGAAAATCAAAACTTTTTAACCAAAAGGCAAGCGATACCAGCACCGGAAATTAAGTAGTCAACTTTTTGTCGGCTCATAGTAAAGCGTTACTGCGCCACCGCTAAAGGTTTTTGTCTTTATGAGTTTTAAAATAGTTTTATCCTTTCTATTTTTAAATAATGGTAACCCGTTTCCTGCTATCACAGGGTGAATACAGAGTTGGTATTCATCAATTAAATCAAGTTCCATTAAGCTTACAATTAAACCCGGACTGCCAACTAAAATGTCTTTACCTTGTTGCTGTGTGAGTGCTACAACTTCTTCTTTAAGACTTCGCTTTGCCACCGTTGCGCTTTCCCATTCCACGTTTTTCAGCGTGTGGGAAAAAACAACTTTTGGAATGTTGTCCATTACTACTGCAAATTCATCCATTGCTTTGTTACCTGTAGGATTTTTCACAATAGGTCGCCAATACTCCATAAGCTGGTAGGTTATTCTTCCGTATATGATGGTGCCTGCATTACGTAACAGGTCCGCATAATGTTGATGTATTTCTTCATCCGGAATTATTGCTGTGTGGTCGCAATACCCGTCAAGCGTCATATTGATTGCTGCAATTAGTTTTCTCATATTATTTCTTCTTATTTTCCAATAGTACCTGTTTCCACTTTTCCAGCCCGCTTGTAATTAGCGATAATCACTCCCGTTGAAGTAACTGTACTCTCCACTAGTGTAAATGCTGCCGGAATCGGGCCATCAGCAAATAGCTTTTTTCCTTTGCCAAGTGTCAACGGGTGAATCAGTAGCCAGAGTTCGTCCACCAGGTCATTCTTAAGTAACGTTTGAACGAGTTCGCCACTGCCCCATACTTTAATGTCAGAACCTTCTGAAGACTTGAGCTTTTCGATATCAGACACGCTATTGAAAAAAATTGAGGCTTTCCAATCTGAGGCCTTCCTGGTTCTGGATAACACGTATTTAGTAACATCATTGATACCCGGCCAATTGTCTGCATGTTTAGGCCAATAGTCCTCCCAGATATCAAAGGTCTTTCTGCCCAAAAGAAGATCCGCAGGTTTCATCAGCTTTTCCATAACCTTACCACCCTCTTCGTCGCCATAAGGTGCAACCCAACCGCCATATTGGAAACCGCCTGATATATCTTCCTCAGGTCCGCCGGGTGCCTGCATTACTCCATCTAATGTGATCATTGATAACACAATTATTTTTCTCATATTGTTTTATCTTAATTTTTTAAACGTGTATATAAAATTGTTTTTTATTCCAAAACAATGCATTCATAGTTTTCTTTAGTAACCAATTGAATTATTTTTTCCGGAAAAATGCTTTTCCCCTGCACTCTTAAAATTTTATCGCAGTCGTCTAAGTCAAAATTTATTTTGTGTTCGGGAAACAGTTGAACAAGTTTAAGGAGAAGCATTTTTGCCTCTCCTTTTCTTTGCACATTTGTTTTGAATACTTCTACCATATTATACTGTTCTACAGCCAAACCTATATTAGCCGTTAGTTGTTTTTATAATCAGCTTTCCCGTTATTTCTTGGGTCAAAGTCCACCATCCACTCAATGCCGAATTTGTATCTAAACATTCCAAAGTAAGAACCCCATGGACTATCACCAATGGGCATTTCAATTTCCCCTCCTTCTGAAAGTCCATTAAATAATTTGTCCGCTTCTTCACGACTTTCCGCACTAATAGATATCTTAGACCTGTTTTCGTTTTCATTTACCCGACCCATAAATTCCGGAACATCGTTGGCCATTAAAATGTTATTGCCAATTGGCAAAGCAATGTGCATTATCTTATTTGCTTCATTTTCTGCTATTGGATGTTCAGGGCTTGAGAAGTCTTTGTAACGCACAATCGTTGCGAACTCTCCGCCAAATACGGATTTGTAAAAATTGAATGCTTCATGGGCATTTCCGTTGAAGTTGATGTGTGGGTTGATGAGTGCCATAATTTTATTTTCCAGATTATTAAATTGATTTTTTATAAAATTTTATTCAAAGCTTTTTTGATGAAAATCATTTTTTCGATAATGTTGCCAATAGATTTTCCAGGTTGCTTAATGACATTTTCATTCCTTTCGTGAAGCCATCAAGTATTCTCTCTAATCTTTCCAATGATTCATTGTATATAACGATGTTCACTTTTGTTGTTCCGGCCTCTTCACTGAAAGTATGATTCCATTCAGAGCCCGGCAATTCAGGGTTTTCATCTTTGTCTGCAAAAGCATTATACATTTTAAAGTTGGTTTTCGGAGTAATGGAAGTGTATTCCTGAATTACCCAACGCTCCTGTCCTTCCGGGCTTACCATTGCATAAAATCTTTTGCCACCAACTTCGAAATCCATGTATTTGGTTTTACATATCATGGGCTTAGGCGCAAGCCATTGGTCAAGGAATTCCTTTTTGGTGAAGGCATCCCATACCAGCGAAAGGTCTGCATCAAATTCCCTGGTTATAGATACCGTTTTTGCTTGTTTGTCAACGGTAAAATCAAATAGCAAATCATTTTTCATTTTTTTTCTTTTTTTTCATTGTTAATAATACGTTGTCAAGTTGATTGAACCGGGTCTCCCAAAGCTTTCTGAATTGGTTAAGCCATTTATCAATCTCTTTCATTTTCTCAATTTGGAGTGAGTAGTAAATTTCCCTGCCTTGTTGTTCCTGTTTTACCAGTTCGCATTCGGTGAGTATGCGCAGGTGTTTTGAAACAGCTTGCCTGGTGGTGTTGAAGTTGTCGGCAATGGCATTCGGTGTCATTGCATGCAATGCAATCAAGGTAATAATTGCCCGCCTTGTCGGGTCGGCTATTGCCTGGAAAATATCGCGTCTCATATTTTTAAACTTTGACTTGTGAAACTAATCGGTTGCAAATATATGTGCAACTATTCGGTTTCGCAAATTTTTTTCACATTAAAAAATCATTTGAAATTGTCGGCTTGGAAGGTTGTTATAAAATAACGGCTAACGTTGGATGGCTTAGCGTTATGGCGATATTCTGTATTTTGTCTGCACACAATTGAAGCCGAATGATGAACTAATATATAAGTTTTATCCTACTGCTCAATAGCATTTCGTCAAGCCTGACATACGGTACAACAGCGAAGCAAAAGCCGAAGTTTTGTTCCTTCAAGGCGCCATAACGCTAAGCCGCATGTTAGCGGTTCGTTGTTTTAAATCTTACATTTAGTTGATAATTTCCCCGCTACTATTCGTCAATCTATCTTTCCAATTTTGAAGTTCCTGCGGTGTTAGCCTTACCCAATCAATTGTTTCACCAACAATTTTCAAGGGGTCTTTGCTTCGATAAGAACGTGTCGGATTTCCAGGAAACTTTTTGTCTGTAACATTTGGGTCGTTTTCAAAGCTACCTGTTGGTTCCACTACATAAACTCTCGGCTGCCCGTTTCCTTTTGCTAATTCTGCTGCAAGTCCTGCTCCATTAACTAATGCTGTGAAATAAATATGGTTCATCTTGAGTTCAGATTTGTAATTAGAATTGCCGCCTGCGGTAAGTAAATCTCCAATCTGCAAATCTGCTTTCGTCCCGTGATAAAATGGTCCTTTTTCAGAAGGATGGTACTTGAAAGAAATGGCTAAGTCAGAATATTCTTTTGCTTTGGTCTCATCGTTTAAATCTTGGTAACATTTGGCGATGTTCAAATACAGATTAGGAAAAGCACTCTGAACAGTGTTATCATTCACGTTTAATGCAAACTGTAAAGCAGTGTTAAGCCAATGTAATTTGTCGGAAACAGTCTTTTGATGTTGGGCTACATAATGAGCAGCAAGAAATTTTTCGAAGTCGTTGGTTGCTTCATTCCAGCCTTGCAGAAATAATTTGCCGGCTTCGCCGGGCATGCCGTTATCTGCCATGTTCATCCCTTGAAGACAGAGTTTAACAACATTATTGTAAGGTGAAAACTCCATATTATTTGTCGTGTCTATTGTTTTAAGATTATTGAGGTGTCGGCCTACAACGTTGAAGCATTGGCGTTGTGGCGGTATTCGTTGGTCGTCCTGCCCTGAACTTGCACTGAATAAAAATACAAATGTTCATTGATTGTTTTGTTGTTCAATAGCGTTCGGTCACGCTGGAAGTGCTGATGATTAACGAAACTGCTGCTAATGCTGCGTTGGGCCATCCACCATAACGCCAAGCCGATGTTAGCACCAGTTTTCGTCCTACAGGCTTTTGTACCAATCACTTTTTATGGTCACTTTCTCAACCAGTTCGATGTCAATGCCAAGTTTAAGTTCCTTCAGTTTTTCAGCTAAATCATTTCCGTCCATGAGGTCAATTGGTGGCGCTCCGTCACGTG
>JAICHT010000025.1 GCA_025924755.1 Chitinophagaceae bacterium
ATCCCGAACCCTGAAAGAAATAGAGGAAATGCTGGAAAATCATTCTTTTATACGGGTACATCACTCCTACTTAATCAATATCAATGAAGTGAACAAATATGTAAAAGGAGAAGGTGGCTACCTGGTCATGTCTGACAGTTCAACTATAGATGTATCCCGCAGCCGGAAAGAAGCGCTTTTAAAAAAATTAATGAACAATAAAAAGTAATATTCCTTACCACTTGCTCGCCCGCGCTTGCACAATAATCAATAAAACAGCCAGTTACTAAGTTCCCTTTCTTCACCGTCTTGCACCCGCATAGTTTTGTGCTGTCAACCTCCTTATCACTTTCAACACTTAAAAAATGAAAAAGCAAATCATCACTAAATTATGCGGGCTGTTATGTGCAACTGCTTCCATGAGCCCCTCCTTTTCACAAACTACTGCTATGCTGCCAAACCACATTTTCGATGCCAAAACTAATTTTGATTATACACTGGCTGTTTCCGACTATACTCCTGCCGCTACAGCTGCTGTTCCTTTTACAAATGTGAGCACCAAAGTGCAGAATTCCTTTACCCGTTCTTTTGCTGATATTAAGAATGCACAATGGTATAAGCTGAACAAAAGCATGTACCTGGCCACTTTTACCAACACTGACGGACGTACCACAAGAGCTTTCTTTTCTAAAAACGGCTTTATAGATTATGTAATTAATAAAGGCGATGAAAAGAGCTTGCCAAAAGATGAACGGCACCTGATAAAAGCAGCGTATGTAGATTACAATATTGGTAAAGTGAGTGAAGTAAATGCAGCAGGCACAAACGTATGGGTAGTAAACCTGCAGGACGCTGATAATTTAATCATCGCCCGGATAGCAGATAACGGCTTAGATGAATTAGCCCACTATCAAACACATGCCGCAGTAAAAGCTACAAGAAAAGGCACTGTGATCATTCCTAAATAACCATCCCTAACCAGTTATCCAACAGGTTAACAGCCTCCTTCTTATGGAGGCTCAATTTATGCAAGAAGCACCAGTACATACTGGTGCTTCTTAATATCAAATCATTGTACTTCAAAAACTAATAGCACACTTCTTAACTGGTGTTTGTTTACTTATCCAATCCTCTTCTGGTTTTATGCTGTAATTCATCAATTTTTTTTGAAGCTTCTGCTTTTGACAAGTTTTCATCCGGCTGCTCACCCGCCTCCTGCGATAAGGTATTCAAATAAGAACGTTGAGCGCCGGTCATCTGCTCGTCGCCGGTTGTCCATTCATCCGGATCTTTTACGGTATTGCTTCTACCGTTAGCTGCATTATCTGGCTGGCTATATTGCTCCGCCTTTGCCTGGTTACCCGAAAAGTTGCTTTGTCCTGATTCGTTGCCTATATTTTCTTTATTCATAGTACTAATATTTTTAGTAAAACCATACAAAAAGCAAACCAACTTTATAATATCATAATTTAATTAATGATGCTTAAGAATTGTTAGCTCCGCTATTTTGTGGACGATTGTTTTCGTCTGGCCTATTTCCCCTTCCTGCTTTTTGTTCTGGCGAATCCTGCATCATATCAGACATAGAATGCGAATTATTAGTACTGTGCGGCTGACCCTGAGGTGGTATGTCTTGCTCTGTCCCTTCATGGTGGGGGCTATCCTGGTAATTGGTAGATCCTGCTTCTTTCTTTTCTGATATCATAAAAATAAATTTTGTATACCAATTGTTACAAAAAACAAACCACGAGATGAAGTAATCAAAAAATGCCTTCATACCATTTTTAACCTGTAGGTATTAATTTATGACTATGGCATTACAATACCTTTAAAACTTACCCAAAAGAGTAATCGTATCTTTGCACACTTATTATGAGCAGCAAAGGAAAAGTTTTAGTGGCTATGAGCGGCGGTATTGACAGTACGGTTACCGCATTAATGCTTCATCAACAAGGGTATGAAGTAGTGGGTATTACTATGAAAACATGGGACTATGCAGCCAGCGGCGGCGGTAAAAAAGAAACCGGCTGCTGTAACCTGGATAGTTTTAATGATGCCCGTATGGCGGCGGTGGAGCATGGCTTTCCGCATTATATACTGGATATCAGGGAAGAGTTCGGCTCGTTTGTAGTAGAAAATTTTGTAGACGAATATCTCGCTGGCCGTACTCCCAATCCATGTGTATTATGCAATACCCATATTAAATGGCGGGCACTTTTAAAAAGAGCCGATGCACTTGGGTGCGACTATATAGCCACCGGCCACTATGCATCCGTATATCAGCATACCAACGGCCGCTTTGTGATCACCAAAGGTGTAGATGAAACCAAAGATCAAAGCTATGTACTGTGGGGATTGCAGCAAGATTTGCTGAGCCGTACCTTATTGCCTTTAGGCGGCTACCGCAAAACAGAAATCCGACAGATGGCATATGACTTTGGATACCCCGAACTGGCTAAAAAAAGCGAGAGCTACGAAATATGTTTTGTTCCGGATAATGATTACCGCGGCTTTTTAAAGCGCAAAGTAGAAGGGCTGGAAGAAAAAGTATCGGGCGGGTATTTTGTAGATAAAGCCGGCAATATATTAGGCTCACATAAAGGATACCCTTTTTATACCATTGGCCAACGTAAAGGGCTGGAGATTGCATTGGGAAAGCCAACGTATGTTACGGAAATTATTCCCCAAACCAATACGGTGGTTTTAGGTGATGAACAAGACCTGGAAAAAGAAGAGATGCAGGTAGGTAAGATCAACTGGATAAAATACGATGGCTTACAACACGAAACGGAAGTGCTGACAAAAATCCGGTACAAAGACAAAGGCAGTATATCTGCGCTGCTGCCGGACGGTGATAAGGCCACCGTACGTTTTTATGAAAAAGCCAAAGGCATTGCTCCCGGCCAAAGCGCTGTTTTTTACGATGGAGACGACGTAATTGGCGGCGGAATTATTCAAGGGGTTCCTTTTGGTGTGTAGTATAGAAGTTCCCATCTTTTATTATTAGTTTTATGCAGTAATAATGCTTTTAAATTGTTGACGTTATTACGTATGAATCCTTTTACTTATGAGATTGACTGCTTTACCTTTTATCTGCCTTATCCTGCCAGCCTTTTTAATTATCAGTTGCAAAAAAGAAGTGGCTCATTTTCAAACGGAGACTATAAGCGATTATATGCCGCTGCAACCAGGCAAATACCTGATATACCAGGTAGATTCTACCGTATTTACCAATTTTGGCCGTACTGAAGAAGTCCATTCATACCAGGAAAAAGATGTGGTGGATACCTTAATAACCGACAACTTAAACCGGCCAAGTTATAGAGTGTATCGTTATTTAAGAGATAGTGCAGGTACAGGAAACTGGCAGCCCATTTCCACGTATTTTATTACGCCGGTAGCCAACGGCGTAGAAGTGATAGATGATAATTTAAGAACGCTGAACCTAATAGTACCGATACAACAAGGAACCACCTGGAAAGGCAATCGTTATCTGCCTACAGAACCTTACAGCGACCAATACAGTTTTAATAACGATGATAATATGAGTGATTGGAATTATACCATGGATAGTACCAACGAAACCCTGTCCCTCAACGGGCAAACGTATGACAATGTGGTTAAAATAACGGCAGAAGATGAAACCATCAACTTCCCGATAACCGATCCGCAATCCTATGCCTCGCAAAGCTATGCCGTTGAAAAATATGCAAAAGGAATCGGCTTGATTTATAAAGAACTGATACTTTGGGAGTACCAGCCTAATATTGGCGGCGCAAGTCCTTACCAAACCGGTTTCGGTATTAAAAGAACGTTGCTAGATCACAATTAACGACAAAAGGCTTTATGAAAAGATTTGTTATTGGGTTGCTGGCAATGCTTTTAGTACATAACAGTTTTGCACAGGCACGTTATTTAATCCGTTTTAAAAATAAATCCTTTTCGCCCTATACGCTTACGGCTCCTGCCGCCTATTTATCGCCGCGGGCCATTGACCGGCGAACCCGCTACCATATATCCATTGACAGCACAGATCTTCCGGTAACGCCTGCTTACCTTGATAGTATAAAAACTGTTCCGAACGTAGTAATATTGAATGTTTCCAAATGGCTGAACCAGGTTTCTATACAAACAGATGATGCCGCTGCCCTAGCCAAAATCAATACCTTTTCTTTTGTAATTTCTGCGGCGCCAATAGCCAACACTATTACAAGTTCCAATAATAACAATGTAGAAAAAACAGTAATCACAACTGCCCAGTCTTCGCCTCTGAAAGTTCAAAATATATTAACCGATTATTATAGCTATGGCAGTGCCTACAACCAGATACATATTCATAACGGAGAGTTTTTACACAACATCGGCCTGCAGGGCCAGCAGATGATTATTGGTATGCTGGACGCTGGTTTTTATCAATACACCTCGCTAAAAGCTTTTGATAGTATCAATGCACATGGGCAGGTTTTAGGTACCTGGGATTTTGTAAACCGCGAGGCCAGCGTGGTAGAAGATCATTATCATGGTATGGAATGCCTTTCTACTATAGCGGCAAATATTCCAGGCACTTTTGTAGGCACCGCACCACAAGCCAACTTTTATCTTTTTAAAACAGAAGATATCACCTCGGAATACCCCATTGAAGAACTCAACTGGGTATGTGGGGCAGAACGCATTGACAGTGCAGGGGGCGATATAATTTCTTCTTCTTTAGGATATAATCAATTTGACAATGCAGCCTTTAATCATACGTATGCCGACCTAAATGGCAATACCACCATAGCGGCTATGGGTGCTGAATTGGCAGCCAAAAAAGGCATATTGGTATTGGTGGCTGCCGGCAATTCGGGTACTGATAGCTGGCATTACATTGATACGCCGGCTGATGCAGATAGTGTGCTGGCAGTAGGCGCGGTAAATGCCAGCGGACAGCCCGGTAGTTTTTCAAGCTATGGGCCTTCTGCCGATGGACGTATAAAACCTGATATCGCTTCACTGGGAGTTAATACTACGGTGCAAAAAGTGGGCAATACCATTGGTACGGAAACGGGCACCTCTTTATCCTGCCCAAATATGGCTGGCCTTGCTACCTGCCTGTGGCAAGGGTTTCAGGAGTTTAATAATATAAAGATTATTTCTGCATTAAAACAGGCGGGCAGCATAGCATCTGCGCCGGATAACCGCATTGGATATGGTATACCGGATGTAAAAAAAGCAGTTATGAATTTGATTAAAGAGTTTGCTACTTCTTCTGTAGCCATTAATAATTGTATGGCAACAATCAGTTGGACCAGTAAAGATGTGGCTAAGATGAAATATGAAATAGAACGAAAAACGGCAGACCAAACGAGCTTTGTAAAAATTGCGGATAAATGGGGAGCGGGAAATACTTTCGCTACTCATACTTACCAGTTTACAGACACATTGGTAAACGTTCCCGCGGGTACAATTGCCTACCGCGTTCACCAGGTTATTGATACGGCGGCAAGTGGTTTTATGGCAGACTATATTGATACGGCCAGTATTATGTTAGATGCCTCCTGTGTAGTACCGGCAGTTGATCCGGTTACCGAAAATGCAGCAACTATTACGCTACTGCCAAATCCGGCCACGACTTTTTTTACCATCAATATGGCATCTGCGGCTCCTGTTTCTGATTTGAAAATCCGGATTATAAATAATATAGGACAGACAGTATTAATGATGCAGCAATCCAAGCCTGCACACGCCCATATGATTCGTGTACCTATTGCTAATCTTGCTTCAGGAAAATATTACGTGAGTATATATGATGGAAGTAAATTGATAACTACCCGACAATTGCTTAAGTTATGACTGCTGAAACAGTGCTGCAAATAAGGTATCGGCTTTGGCAGTATATCCTTTAAAATAATCCATACTCAATAAAGTCAACGACAAGTGCTGCCGAATAAAATTGACCACTTCTTCATTTTCTTCTTTAAAAACCGAACAAGTGCAATACAAAAAATAAGCAGCAGGTTTCAGGCTTTTTACAGCATTGCTTACAATGGCCTTTTGCAAATTTGAATAATAAGTGATTTTCCCCTGTTCAAATAAATAAAGCTGCTCCGGTGTGCGGCTCCATGTGCCCGACCCGCTGCACGGCGCATCACAAAGTACCAGGTCAAACTTATTTTTATATTGAAAATCCGGAGCTGACAGATCGCCTACAAACGCATGATATTGGCTAATTCCGGCACGTTGAAACCTGTTCTTTAAATTTACTAATATATTTTTTCGTATGTCGGATACCGTTAGTGCTATTGACGGAAACGCATCATGCAGTAATATAGATTTTCCACCACTGGCGGCGCAGCAATCCCAGCCTGTTTCCAGCCTTTCTCTATCCCCATTTTTTATTAGCGGCTGCAATATTTGCTGCGAATTGATATCCTGTACTACCACTTCTTCGTCCGGCAATAGTATTGCATCCACTTTAGATGTATTTGGCAACGAGATGGTATCTAATCCTACCAATTTAAAATCAAGTTTTGCTTCCTGCAGTTTTTGCAATACCGTTGTTTTCTTTCCGGGTCTTATTCGTAAATATATATCCGGCTGTATTAAGAAAGAAGTACAAAATAACGGGTACGCTATTTCATTGGACAGCGCTTCTTTGAAAGGGAAAATGGCTGTTGCATCAAATGGAAACCGCTCATTTATAAATTGAATTTTTTGAGCCACCGGTTCATCTGCACGTATATTCCACTCCGGTTTTTTTTGAGCTAGTAGGATATTAGCACCGGTACACAAAAACAACGATACCAGCAGCTTTTCTTCCAGGTCTAAATGAGGCAAAGCCTTACCCAGCCTGAAAAAAGAATAACAAATCTGCGTAATGTACTTTCTATCTCTGGAGCCAAATTGCTTATGCGCAGCAAAATATTTTTTTACGTAATAATGGAAAGGCTCGCTGCCTTGGTATGCCTTTAATATAGTAGCGGCGGTATTAAAATAAGCAGATACAAACATCCATAAAAATAAAAAGCGATTGTCGGGTACAATCGCTTTAGTATATAAAATTAAATTTACTGATAGGTATAGGAAACCGGTGCTGATACGCCAAGGCCTGAATACGTACCTACTGCTGATGCCGGTTTGTTTTCAGAATTATAGGTGTACACTATAGTATAAATTTCATTCCTCGTAGGATCGGACGGATAAGTAGTAGTTCTTTTAGTGATATTATGGCTTGAGAATAAAGCAATATTATTTACCAGCGCTGCTTCGCTTCCCAGGTCTAAAGGATTTACATTATTGTCATATTCATAAGCACTTTCCGAAACAACTATATAAGCACTACTTGTGGTATCGTACTTAGACGTTTTCACATCATTTACATTCCCGCTTCCATCGTACCCATATTCTGTTTTTTGATATTCTGCATATCCTCCTAAAGCCGCATTTCCTATAAATTCTTCTGCCAGGGCAACCTTGCCGGAGCCGTTATAAGTATAAGCAATACTATCACTTACATCATTGCCGGATAGCGTAAACCTGGCTACCCCTGAACTATAACGTGAATTGGAAGCATCATAATTGACATTATATACAAGGCTGTCCAATCCATTTGCTGAAAGCGAGTCACTTTTATGAATAACCTGTAAAATCACACCCTGCGCATCTCTCCGAATAGCTATTTGTTCATTGGAAGATGTACCGGGTAGCACCTCAGAAAAGTCCTGTGAAATCAATCTTCTGGAATCATCATAGCCGTAGGTGTAGGATATGGAATATGTTCCAACATGGGACTCCATTTTTACCAATAAGCTGTCGCTCGATTTTAAAGCACCCTCAATACTTTTTTCCTTGCCACACGAAAACAATACGATAGTTGCTATGCAAAGCAATGCTGCCCATTTCATCATGAAAGAGAATTTATGTTGTTACGTATACTAACGTAATTATAGTTGTAATAGTGTTTTCAGCGGATCTTTTCCGAATAATAATAATTCAGGGTTTTCGAGTAGTTCCTTTACGCGTACCAGGAAACCTACTGATTCGCGGCCATCTATAGCGCGGTGGTCATAGCTTAAAGCGAGGTACATCATAGGGCGAACTACTACCTGGCCGTCAACCACCATAGGCCGGTCCTGTATTTTATGCATGCCCAAAATGGCCGATTGAGGTATATTGATAATAGGAGTAGACATTAACGATCCAAACACACCACCGTTAGTGATGGTAAATGTGCCACCCTGCATTTCTTCCATAGAAAGTTTATTATCCCGGGCTTTAGTAGCCAGTTCTACTACTTTCTTTTCAATTTCTGCCATACTTAAACTTTCTGCATTGCGTATGACCGGCACCACCAAACCCTTTGGTGCTGATACGGCAATAGAAATATCGCAATATTGGTGATAGACAAATGTATCGCCATCAATATAGGCGTTCACCGCCGGCCACTCCTGCAGGGCAAAACAACAAGCTTTGGTAAAAAAGCTCATAAACCCAAGGTTTACACCATGCGCCTCTTTAAATTTATCTTTATTAGCGGTTCGTATAGCCATTATTCTACTCATATCTACTTCGTTGAAAGTAGTGAGCATTGCCGTAGTATTTTTAGCCTCTACTAACCTGCGGGAAACAGTCTTACGCAGGTTGCTCATTTTCTCCCGCTTTTCCTCACGTCCAAACAAGGTAACGCCTGGTTTTGTACCCGGATGGCTCAATGCTTCCAGTACATCTTCTTTTAATATTTTGCCATTAACCCCGGTGGCCTGTATAGTTTTAGGATCCACTTTTTTATCGGCTATCATGGCCGATGCTACCGGTGTAGCTTTAATATCATTGGGAATGCTGGTAACAGATGTTTGCACGGCTGCTGGTTGAGGTGCGGTGTTGGCTGGCTGCTTTGCAGGGCTGGCGGGTGCAGCAACCGGTACATCACTATCTATCAGCGCTACCACATCTCCTATCTTTAAAACATCCCCTTCTTTAGCTTTTAAGGTGAGCTTCCCGGCCTCTTCAGCACTTAATTCAAATGTCGCTTTTTCGCTTTCCAATTCAGCAAGTACTTCATCCCTCCTTACGGTATCGCCATCTTTCTTCAGCCATTTTATTAAAGTAACTTCATTGATGGACTCTCCTACTGTGGGCACTTTAATTTCAATAACTCCTTTGCCTGCTGCGGCCTGTAGTGCAGGCGCAATTTGTGCTGTTGCTTGTGGCGCAGGCGTTTCAGCAGCTTTTAATTTTTCAGGAATATTATTTTCTTTTTTCTCAGGCTTTGGTGCTGCATCATCAATCCTGGCTACCACATCACCAATATTAAGCGTATCGCCTTCCTTACCTACGGTTTTTAATATACCAGCCTGCTCGGCATTTACTTCGAAAGTGGCTTTTTCACTTTCCAGTTCGGCCAGCACTTCGTCCCGGTTTACATAATCTCCATCTTTTTTGATCCATTTAACCAGCGTTACTTCGTTAATAGATTCTCCAACCATAGGAATTTTAATATCAATCATAATTTCTTATTTCTGAGTTCAGGCCTGATATGCTTCTACTTTTAAAGCAAGCCAAACTTATTATTTATTTTCAACTTTTTTGCGGATAGTTGATGACGTCCAATTAAAAATCGCTGCTTATATATTTACCAACAGGCTTTTAAATAGTGAATGCCGTATCAACAATTTCTTCCTGCTCCTGCCCATGCACTTTAGAATAACCTGATGCCGTAGCAGCGCTTGGTTGCCTGCTAATGATCCCATAGTTGATTGTTTTCAAATTCATTTGCAGAAATGAAGCTGCACCCATATTTAAAGGTTCTTCCTGCACCCAAAACCAGGTAGCGCGATTGTATTTTGTATATAGTTCATCCAGCTTATTTAAAGGCAATGGATATAATTGTTCTACCCGTATAATAGCTATGTCCTGCCTGGCTTCTTTTTGTTGCCTTTCTGCCAGGTCGTAATATATTTTACCACTACAAAACAATACTTTGCTCACGCGACCTGCGTCTTGTATAGTAGTATCGTCTATTACTTCTTTAAAGCCTCCTTGTGTAAATTCATTTATATGTGAATATGCACTTGACAAACGTAAATTGGCTTTGGGCGAAAAATTAATCAGCGGTTTTCTAAACGGCCAGGCCAGTTGCCTGCGCAACCCATGAAAAAGATTTGCCGATGTAGTAATATTGGTAACTACCAGGTTTTGCTCGGCGCACAATTGTAGAAACCGTTCTATTCTTGCACTGGAGTGTTCAGGACCCTGGCCTTCATAGCCATGCGGCAACAACATCACCACACCATTCATCCGTTGCCATTTGGTTTCTGCTGATGCTATAAATTGATCAATAATAATTTGTGCTCCATTAGCAAAATCGCCAAACTGCGCTTCCCAAAGCACCAGGGCATTTGGGTTGGCCATGGCATACCCATATTCAAAACCTAATACGGCATATTCACTTAACAGGGAATTGTATATCCTAAACTGCCCCTGCCCTTCTTTAAAATGGCTGAGCCGGTTATATTCTTTATTGGTAGCTTCATCATAAATTACCGCATGACGGTGTGAGAAAGTACCCCGCTTTACATCCTGCCCGCTCATACGCACATCCTTACCTTCTGATAACAGGCTGGCATAGGCTAAAAGTTCGCCGGTAGCCCAGTCTATTTTCTGCTCGGCTTCAAACATTTTTACTTTGTCATTCAGTATTTTTTCAACCTTTCGTAACGGCTTAAAGTCGGCAGGCCATTTCATTAGATCAGCAAACAATTGTTTCACTTCTGTTTCGCTAATGGCAGTTACAGGAGAGTTATCAAAATCTTCCGGTGTGGTTTTCCGCAAGCTACGCCACCACATTTCCGGCTGCTGGTAGTTATAAGGCAAGGGATTTTGCTTTACTTCATCGAGCCGTTCCTGCAGGTCGCTCCAGAACTTTTTTTCCATATCCTTTGCCAGTTCCTGTGCGTCTGCCTCGCCATTTTCTTTTAAAAATTGTATATATACTTCACGAGGATTGGCATGCTGATCAATTAAAGCATATAACTGCGGTTGGGTAAATTTCGGGTCGTCGCCTTCATTGTGACCATGCCGGCGATAACAAACCATATCAATAAAGATATCTGCATTAAACTTTTGACGGTAGCGGGTAGCTACTTCTACGCATTTTACCACAGCTTCCGGATCGTCGCCATTTACATGCAATACCGGCGCCTGTATAGTAGCTGCTATGGAGGTGCTGTAATCGGAACTGCGGGCATCATCAAAATCGGTAGTAAATCCTATCTGGTTGTTTATCACAAAATGAATGGTTCCCCCGGTATAGTATCCTTTTAAACCGCTCATTTGCAATATCTCATATACAATACCTTGCCCTGCCACTGATGCGTCGCCATGTATTAATATAGGTAAAATAGTATCATAATCAGAATGATAAATCACATCAGCCTTTGCTCTTGAATAACCCAATACTACGGGGTTCACTGCTTCCAGGTGCGATGGATTGGGCGTTAACTTCAGGTGTACAGTCTTTCCGTTAGCAGTTTTTACTTCGCTGCTAAATCCTAAATGGTATTTTACATCACCACTGCCCATGGTTTGATCCAGTATAGCCGTACCTTCAAATTCGCTAAATATCTGCTCGTAAGTTTTGCCCAGTATATTGGCAAGTATATTTAACCGGCCCCGATGCGCCATGCCAATGACCACTTCCTGCACGCCATCATCCACAGCTGTAGTAATAATAGCATCCAAAGCTGCAATAGTAGTTTCGCCACCTTCCAGCGAAAATCGCTTTTGACCTACATATTTGGTATGTAAAAATTTTTCGAAAATAACGCCCTGGTTCAGCTTTTCTAATATGCGTGCCTGTTTTGCCAGAGGCACCGGTTGCTTTATGGCCACTTCCATTTCATTTTGCAACCAGTCTATACGGTCTTGTTTCAATATGTAACCGAACTCTACTCCAATATGACTGGTATAAGATTGCTGTAAACGGGTTAAGATATTTTGCAACGTATCTACGCCCATGCCGGCAAAACTACCAGCCTGAAACTGCAGCGGTAAATCGCTTTCCGATAATCCGAAAGTGGCCAGATCTAAATTGCCGCCGCGGTCTTTACGGGGCCGTATCGGATTGGTTTTAGCAGCCAGGTGGCCCTTTTTCCGATAGGCCTGTATCAGCTTATACACAGCAAATTCCTTAGCCAGCTGGTTGCTATCTACCTTAGGCTCTTTAGCAGCTACGGCAGCACCGTTTCCATTAGTGGTGGCATTTGACAAAGCAAAGTCAAAACCTTCAAAAAATTTCCGGTAATCCGGATCTACACTTTCCGGGTTTTGAACAAAATCGTGATACAAACTTTCAATATATGCAGGATGAGAGTTTGTGATGTATGAAAAATCCTTCATGTAAATGAAGTTTGATAAGTTTAAAAAAGAGGTATGCAAATATCGTTTAAAAAAAAGAACTCTCACTAAATAAAGTTCAAAGTTCTGAGTTCATACTCAATTGCTTAAATGAACTATAAGTTAAAACATGTGAGCCACCGCAATTTCCTTAAATTCTCTTAAAATTTTGAATGATTCATTTTTAATTTTTAAAATTTAATTTTTAATTCTACTTTTGCCGTCCAAATTAAAGAACACTAGAACATGGCTAATCATAAGGCAACAAAGAAAGATGTACGTCAAGCTGCAAAACGCCGCGAAAAAAACCGCTATTATGGTAAAACTACCCGTAATGCAATACGCGATTTTAAAGAGGTGAATGAAAAAGCTGCTGCCGGTGATAAAATGCCTCAAATAGCTGCTATGGTAGATAAGCTGGCAAAACGTGGCATTATTCACAAAAACAAAGCAAGCAACCTTAAAAGTAAACTGGCCAAGCGGGTTAATGCTCTGGCGTAATATTACTTTTTACATAAATGAATTTAAAGGCGACTCCATGAGTTGCCTTTTTTATTTTTACACAAATACCTGTATCATGCATAAGTTGTTCTGGGCTTTGTTGATTGGCTTTCCTTTTATTGCTACTGCACAAAAAATAACAACCCGGTTTGAAACCAGCGGCGGCACCGAATCGCCTGCTTATCCTGAAATTATTGATTGGTGGAAAAAGCTGGATGCTTCCTCTCCGATAGTTCAAATGAAAGCAATGGGGCCAGCTGATGCGGGCTTTCCATTACACCTGATACTGGTATCGGGCGATAAAGATTTCAACATCGCCACAAACAAAAGAAAAGGCAAAAGCATTATTTTTATTTTAAATGGCATTCATCCTGGCGAACCGGACGGTATTGACGCCAGTATGCTGATGGTAAGAGATATTGTAGAAGGCACTTATAAACTACCATCCAATATTGTTTTGGCAATTATACCGGTATACAATATTGGCGGCTGTTTAAACAGAAGTAAAGATTACAGGATAGATCAAAACGGGCCGGTTGAAAAAGGTTTCAGGGGTGATGCACAAAACCTTGATCTGAACAGGGACTTCATCAAATGCGATTCTAAAAATGCCAGAACTTTTACACAGATATTTCATTTACTTGATCCGGATGTTTTTGTAGATAACCATGTAAGCGATGGCGCAGACTATCAGCACATTATGACATTGATAGCCACGCAGCACAATAAGCTGGGTGGTAAAATGGGTGAATTTCTAAATAAACAATTTGAACCTGCTTTGTATACCTTAATGAAAGAAAAAGGATACGACCTGGTGCCATATGTAAATGATTTTGACAAAACACCCCGTGAAGGATGGCCGGAGTTTTGGGACAGCCCCCGATACAGCAGCGGATATGCCGCTTTGTGGAGCACCTTTTCATTTATACCTGAAACGCATATGCTAAAACCATATAACCAGCGGGTTAAATCCACCTATGCATTAATGCAAAGCTTTATTGAGTTTACCTCAAAAAACTGTGCTACTATTTTAGCCCTTCGCAAACAAACAAAAAATCAATATGCTGATCAACAGGCCTTTCCAATAGCATGGACGCTGGATAAAACAAAATGGAAACCAATAACTTTTAAAGGATACGAAGGCGATTATAAAAAAAGTGAGGTTTCGGGCTTGCCCCGCCTATATTACGACAGGTCAAAACCTTTTACCCAGCAAATTCCATTTTATAATGATTATACTGATACGGCTACTATACAAAAGCCGCTGGCCTATATGATTCCGCAAGGTTGGTGGAAAGTGATTGATTTATTAAAGCTGAACGGTGTGCAAATGAAACCGCTGTTAAGAGATACTGCTATTGAAGTAGAATCCTATCATATTGGAACTTACCAATCCAGTCCGCGGCCATATGAAGGTCATCATCCTAATAGTCACGTACAAGTAATTACTTCCACACAAACCATTCATTTCCGCAAGGGTGATTACTATATTCCATTGAATCAATCAGCCAATCGCTTTTTAATAGAGACATTAGAGCCGCAGGGCGAGGATAGCTATTTTACCTGGAATTTTTTTGATGCGGTATTGGGACAAAAAGAAGGATATTCCGATTATCATTTTGAGGATATAGCTGCTGATTATTTAAGGAATAACCCGGAGGTAGTAAAAGAGTTACAACAGCGTAAAAATAGTGATACGGCTTTTGCTAAAAGTGCTTCAGCCCAATTAAATTTTGTTTTTAAGCATTCTCCTTATTTTGAACCGGCCTTTTTGCAATATCCTGTTTATAGAATTATCAAATAAACTTCATAGGGTAATTGATTAATTTTTTTTGTAGAAATATAGATATTGAGAGGAAGCCAAGCCTTTTTCACTAAGGGTAAAATAACCAGAATTATCTGCGGCAAATGTTACCGCCTCTCCTTGTGGTTCTATAGTGTAAGGAATTTTTACTGCGTCTTTCTTTAAAATGCTTTCAATAGTTTCACGCTCGTTCAAACGGTAATATAGCAAAGATGTGTAAGTCTTCAGAATAATTTCCTTTCCATTAAGCGAAATACAAGCGCTGGTAACACCACTAATTTTTAGCTTCCCTATAAATTTAGCTGTTTGAATGCTTGAAGAACTCAAAGGTGCAGAGAGTTTATAAATTTCGGAAAGACTGTCGTTTTTTGTAATTACATATATATTTTTCGAGGTTGGCTCCACCAAAAATGCTTCTGCGTCATGAGGACCGTCAGCATATTGAAAAGAAATCTTTTCAAAATTGGATACGGTGTCTACAGTTTTATCAGGTTCTGAAAATATATAGAAGGCGTAGTTACTATAAGCTAAGGAATTATCACCAGTCTCAGCAATGTAAATTTTACCATCAGAAAGAGCCATATCTTCCCAATCACGGTTAGTACTGCCTTTAATAAAAACTTTTTTTAGTACACTTCCATCGTGGCTTAATAGATAAAGTTGTGTAGGATTGCCGCTATCTTCTTCTACCCAAAGATACCCGGTGTTCCTTTTACTATCAGTAATGCCGGATGCCTCTGCAATCATAGGATTTACAGCAAACCTGGCAGGAACAGCGTCTGGAGATTCTTGATTTGATACAGCCGCCTTTTTTTGACACGCTGCTATTTCCATCAAACAAGCAACAATCAACAAAATACTTAAAGATCTGAAACGCATAAATGAAGTGTTCATAAAGAACATGTACAAAATACTGCTTTTTTTTAAACAAAGAAACCCCTCAGAATTGAAGGGGTTTAAGTAAATATGGCACTACTCGTCCATGACTTATAACCTACTAAACTAAGCTCAGTATGAAATCAATAATGATAAAACAAATTGCCCATAGATTTCAATGCCGTTTAACACCTATATGCGTGCAGGAAAATATTGAGCTTTCTTCATGAACCCGGTAACAGCTACTCTTTCAAAAATTTCAAGCTGTGTATAATATTTTGTGCTACAATTCTTCCCTGCTGCAGCCCTGCATCAATGGAGGGCTGATAATGAATGCCTGCATATAAACGTGAAGCAGCAGCCTCTTCGGCAGAAGCACGAAACGAAGAATACGTACGTGCGGGCATACCCAGGTAATCATACGTATGATCGGTGAAATTATAGTTGTCTCCAAAAACGGTCGTTAGTGCTTCTGCATTAGCAACCGATGCAACGGCATGTGCAGATGAATACGCCGGGTGCGCCGGCGTTGTAAAGTGGTGTCCATGTTGAATGCCCTAATACTGTTCTGATATATGTGATGGGCCGAACAAGGTTATATTGATATTTAGTTTTCCAGCAACTAACGACTGCATCATATACGGCAATGCCGCCTAAGGCATATGCAAGAGCAGCTTTGTCGAGTGTAGCATTTGAATCTATCAATACTTGCTTTATAATGCTTACATAATGTCCCGGTGTTGTTACGCCTGGAACATCGCGCCAGTACAGCGCCATAGCCGTTTGCTCCGGCGTCAGAGTTTGTGAAACATCATACACTTGTAGCACCATCTTATAAAAATCAGACGATGGGTCTTCCGAACAGGATATCGGTGCGCCGGGCTGTGCGTTGTTATTGCTGCCCGGCACTAAGAGCCGCAGGTTGCCCCAATACGGCGTACTCGTTTTTGGCAGCGGCAATGTTGGCGGCACCCAGAACGCAGCACCGGTTGGTGGCGTATAGGCATCATTAGCATGCAAGTATCCATCGCTTTCTGCCCAGTTAATTATTTCTTCTGCAATCGCTTTCCCAAACGTTACAGACCTGCTAATCGTTTCCGGAGTTGTTTCAGTACTATACTCATTATTAAGCGCTGTTTCAAGTGAGTCTATTGCCGCTTTATTGGCATCACTGGCTGCCGGAAACATATAGCGGTTGATAGCCGCCAAAGCATTATTGGCAGATACCGCCCAATGATACGCCTGCCCGGCATTGGTTTGAGGCAGCGCAGGCATTTCGGTAAGCTGACCTACAAGCGATTGGTACGCTGGCATACCGGGTCAACCGCTTCGTACAAAGCAATGCCACTGTAAGCATACGGACGCACAAAGGCTACATTAGCAACGCCTGTGGTAGCGGTCATCAGGCGAAGCTGCAGGTTCATCCACTTGATGGCTACATCTGATGAATACATGTTGGTTTGTTTTAAATGCCTGTGATCGGTTTTCGCTGAAAGTATAACGTCGTTTGTTTGAATTTGCGTGTCTTTCTTACAAGCAGAAAGTAACAGTATCAGAATCAAACCGTTTACAAGAATGTTCTTTTTCATTGTTACTGTTTTTGGTGAATAAAAAGGAAGGCTAAAATTATTTTGACAATGATGCGAAAGAAAGCCATAATTACTAAGTGGTAGAAAAACTGGTTCGTTGGTTGATTTGACTAAACCATTGCTGAAATGAACCCAAAGTCAGGAAAGGAAGAAGGTAGCCGAGAACTTCTTCAAAACCTCACGCCCAGCTTGTTAACAGCGCAGTGAAGTCAACCAACTGTTGTTTGCAGCCGGTGATTATACATTCTTTGTATGCAGCTGTACGAACTGTCCTTAGGTTTGAAAAGAAATTGATGAAAGAGACGATTATGCGTAACTTTAAGAGGCAACTCTGAAGGCTTTAGCAGCGCACCCTTTGATCAGAAGAAGCTCTTGTTTTCAACCCATTCATTTAAGTGCAATGCTGCCGTGTCGGACAATACTAATTGTAACAAGCTTACTTGTTTGGTGTAGTACTAGCGCACAACATCCAAACCGGGAAAAGATAAACCGTTTAGAAGCGCTCTTGCCCACCACACAGGGCATGCACCGTGTGGATTGTTTGAATGCATTGAGCGAAGAGTACTGGTGGCCGCCCAAAGTCCTTCCGGATTCGATTTCCTGCTGGGCCATTCCGGCCCATAACGAAGCGCTGCGCCTGGGCTATACATCCGGAATAGCAACTGCGATCATGCATCTGGGTGTAGCCGAACTTTACCGGAAGAATTTCCGCACCGCAGAAAACTATTTACGGCAGGCGTTACCCGTGTTTGAAAATAGGAATAATGGCAGAGAAGTGGGTTGGTGTAACCTCTGGCTTGGCCAAACATTGTATGGAGAAAATAATTTTAAAGATGCGATCGCCTGTTATATAAAATCTTCCCCCCTCCTTAGAAAATCAGGAGACGGTGAGGGCGAAGGCAAAGTGTATGCATGGATGTCTTTTTTATATGAAGCAATCGGTGATTATGACTCTAGTTTTTACTATTGTAATAAAAGTTTGCAGATTCGGGAAAAGATGAGTGATGAAGTTTGCATAGCCGGTGCATTGGTTAATATGGGACATCTTTATAAAGCAGCAGGTGCATTTGATGACGCTATTGGTTATTATAAGAAGGGATGGCAATACGCAAGCACACACGATTTTAATGTTCGCACCACGAACTGGAATAACATGCATGAAGCAATTGGAACGGTTTATCGTTTAAAGGATATGCTGGACTCTTCAGTTTATTATATTCATCAAGCGATTCAAATTGATCCTGAAAACCAGTTAACTTATGTAAGTTTCGGAGAAACACTTCTTGCAGAAAACAAATATGATTCTGCGCTCACCATTTTTTTGCCGCCTATTGAACATTATAGGAAAGAAAATGATAACTGGGACCTAATGCGACTATTGCTTGATGTAGCAGAAGCGTATGAAGGAAAGAAAAAGGAAGCAACAGCTTTGCAATATGCAGCAGAAGGTTTTTCACTAGCAAAAAGTGCAAACATAAAACCATATATGATACAGGGTTACCTGCTGCTTTCCAAAATATATAATCATTTAAAAGAAAATGACCGCGCATATTTTTTTATGCAGCAATATATTTCTTTAAAAGATTCGGTAAGCAATAAACAGTTTTTATGGAGGTTAACCAATTATAAAAAACAGGCAGATTTTAATGCCCAACTTGAACGCATTGCCTCACTGGATAAAGACAATAAAATACTTGACAAAGACAACAGGATAAAGGAAGAAAAGTTAAAGCGGGCAATCATGCTTAAATGGACACTTATTATTGGTCTATTGATTGCACTGATGTCGGGAACTTTTATTTTCAGGAACCTCACCCTTAAAAGAAAGAATGAAAACTTAGAACATCAAAGGAAACAATCAGAACTAAAGCTTACTGCTGCCGAATTGGAAATGCAGGCCCTACGTGCCCAAATGAACCCGCATTTTATTTTTAATTGCCTGAGTTCCATCAATTCCTTTATTCTGAAAAGCGAAACACAATCAGCGTCTGATTACCTCACCAAGTTTTCACGCCTGATCCGGATGGTGCTTACCAATTCAAACAAATCATTTATACCCTTAGAAGATGAGTTGGATATGCTCCGGTTGTATTTAGATATGGAAAGGCTACGCTTTAAAAATGCGTTTGACTATAATATCGTTTTCGAAAACACCATTGATAGCAGTAATATTTTGGTTCCACCATTGCTGTTACAACCCTTTGCTGAAAACGCCATCTGGCATGGGCTCATGCATAAAGAAGGACATGGAACACTTAATATTGCGCTTAGCACGGAAAATGATATTTTAAACTGCGTGATCACCGACAATGGGGTGGGTCGGGACAAAGCCGCACAATTAAAAAGCAAATCGGCAAACCAGCGAAAATCTATGGGTCTTCAAATTACAGCCGAACGTTTGGCCTTGTTGAACAAGGATCTTAGCGAGCAAACTCACTTTACTATCGAAGATGTTGTGGATAGTGATGGAAAGGTTGCCGGAACCCAAGTGATTTTAAAACTGCATGTTAGAAGTTTAATAGATGCTTATGCCTGATAACGTGAAATTTCAAAAACAATGATACACGCTACTATCGTTGACGACGAACCTTTAAGTTGCGAAAGCTTGGCCACCTTGATCGAGCAACATTGCCCGGAAGTAAAGGTGCTGGATATTTGTTATTCTGCCGCTGCTGCTTTACAATCTGTACAAAAACACAAGCCTGACATTCTTTTCTTAGATATTGAGATGCCGCACATGAATGGTTTTGAGTTGCTCGAAAAGCTGCCCGAAGTAAATTTCGAACTGATCTTTACTACGAGCTATGATCAATACGCCATCAAAGCCATCCGCTTTAGTGCGCTGGAATATTTATTGAAACCCGTAGATCGGGAAGAACTCCAAAAGGCGATTGAGAAAGTGAAACGGCAAATGCAGACTCCGCTGCCGCAACAGATTGAAATCCTGATGCAAAAATTGAATCAACCAGCAATACCGGTTTCTAAAATTGCAGTACCTACTATGGAAGGATTGCAGATGGTTCTGGTTGCATCTATTGTGTGTTGTGCATCGGATGGGAATTATACCAATTTATTTATTAAGAGCGGCCAAAAAATAACCGTCTCGCGTACCTTAAAAGATATTGAAGACTTGCTGGAAGACTATCCTTTTGTACGCGTACACCACTCATACCTTGTGAATCTTAACGAAGTGGAAAAATACTTCAAAGGCGATGGCGGCTATTTGCTGATGAGCAATGGCACGACGGTTGACTTTTCACGCAGCCGCCGGGAGCCGCTTTTAAAAAGACTACAGCCGAACCGCCAATAAACCCTTTGGAATTTTGAAAGAAGAACAGACGCAACAGCATGTTG
>JAICHT010000026.1 GCA_025924755.1 Chitinophagaceae bacterium
AATGAAGTAACTATAACCAAACTGGATGGCGGCGCCAATGCATTAACTCCACAAAAGTTGTTCAGCAATTTTTACGATAAAGATTTTTTATACAAATTAAACGGTGAATCGAAGAAAGACGGCAAAACGGTTCAGGAAATTGAAATGACGCCGGTAGATAAAAGCCGTCCATTTCATAAAGTATATGTGTTGGTAGATAAGGCTTCCAGGCAATTGTACAGCACTACGGTACTGGAAAAAAATGGTAACCGATATTCCTATACCATTACTAAATTAATCCCCAATGCAGCGGCGCCGGATGCAAGTTTTATTTATGATAAAAGCAAATATCCTGGTGTAGAAGAAGTGGATTTGCGATAAGTCTGTACAACAAACTCATTAAAAAAGCCCGTTTGAAAAAACGGGCTTTTTAGTATATATTGAATGCTTCTTAATACATTTTTAATATTGAAGCAATCTTGCTCAGGCTAATGCTCCTTGTAGTTCCCCAATGGATAAATTAAGAAAATTAGGAAGTATATGTGCATACGTCCAGGTAATTTTATCGGGGTCGTTGAGTTGTTCTACCATGCTGCGCCATTTATCTTCACCATAGTTGTCAATCACCACCTTTTTCCGTTCTTCTGTTTGAAAATACATGCTCATACCTTCTGCATCCGCTTCCGGATGAAACTGTGTACCTATCATATACCGGTTAAACCGTATAGCCATAATAGCTCTTTCGTAGGGTACATGCGGCCTTGGCTTTTCAATACAAAGTATTTGGCCCCCAAATCTACGAACCGTATCAAAATCCGGTTGTATCACCTGGTAATCGCGGCTGTCCACTGCATAAAACGGATCATTTAAATCCTGGAAAACGGGTTCCTGTTGTGCTGCAGGAGTCAGGTACACCGGAAAAATACCAAAGGCAGTAGATTTTCTTTTAGTTACCTGCGCCATACCATAGTGCCGGCAGGCCAGTTGAAAAGAATGACAAATAAAAAATACAAACTTCTTTTTATTTTGTAGTGGATTGTTATTCCAATTTTCAACTTCTGAAAGCCAGTTAAAATAAGCAGCTTCCCACTCTGAGCCTTCACTTTCCAATGGGCTACCCGGTCCGCCGCTGGAGATGTACATATCGTAGGAGAGATCAGGAACTTCTTTTTTTATACGCACTTCAAACTCATCGCAGGAAACCTTTATCCCGTAATATTGCCCCCACGTCTTCACTATTTCTCGCAGGCAACGCATACCCTGGTTTGCCTGTCCTTCATATAAATCTAATATTGCAATACGTATCATATCGGTAAATATAAGCGGCAAACATACAAATATTTAAAAAAGCATCCTAGCCACAGGCTTTATACAGCGGGCATTTCTTTGCTTGTATCCGATTTATACCCGGTTATTTAATAAAATTTTCACTTAAGGCTTTATACATCTCATCGGCTACAAAGTTGTTTCCTTTGTCGTTTAAGTGCACGCCGTCCACGGTAAGTATGCCGGAAGCTTTGTCGTCTGTATTGTTAGCCATCTCGTAATTTTCAAAATCTTTACGCAAGTCTATCAAGGTGCAATTGTTGGCCTTGGCAATGCGACGGATGATAGCAGCATAGTTATTTAGGTCGCCATCCATTTCATTGGTAAAATCTTTTTTTTCACCAATTGTAGAAGGTGTACAAAGAAAAACCTGTATGTTTTTATCTTTCAATTTTTTAATAATGGCGTTGTAAAATTTTTCAAACTTATCAGCGTCGGTGCCGGTGCCGAAAGTGCGTTTGTGCCATACGTCATTTACGCCTACCCATATTACTACGGCATCCGGATTTTTTGCCAACACATCATCGTCCATACGTAGGTATAAATCGTACACTTTATTGCCGCCGATACCTGCGCCTATCAGTTCATAATTTTTGCTTTGACCTTTTTGATCCAGTGTCTGATTCAGCTTCGTAATATAACCTGTAGGACCAACGCCCATTTGCGTAATGGAATCGCCAAAAAATAGGATCCGTTTTTTTGTTTGCATAACCGTAAAGCTAAATGCGATGGCCACAAAAGCGGCAAGTGTTACTACTTTTAATTTCATTTGTTTTGATTTTGATATACGGGTTGTCCGGCAATATACGTGGACATTACGTTTGTTTTTAAAATAAGAGATTGATGGGCTGTCATTAAATCGGTATCCAATATAACAAAATCAGCCCATTTGCCTTTTTCCAAACTTCCTTTTTCGCTTTCTTCAAAATTACTTTTGGCCACCCATATGGTCATGCCATGCAGCGCCTGCTGGCGGCTTAATGCATTTTCCATTTGAAAACCTCCTGCTGGATATCCCTTAACATCTTGCCGGAATACAGCGGCATAAAATGTTTTAATAGGGCTGATATCTTCCACCGGAAAGTCGGTGCCAAGCGGCATCCACCCATTTTCTTCTAACAATTGTTTATAAGCATACGCTCCTTTTTCTCGTTCTTTTCCTAACCTCTTATCAGCCCAGTACATATCCGATGTGGCATGCGTTGGCTGCACGGAAGGCACAATACTGTTTTCTCCAAACAAATGAAAATCAGCATTATTAATAACCTGTGCATGTTCAATACGCCAGCGCTTGTCATTTGTACCTTTCAGGTATTTAGCATAAATATTCAATATTACCCGGTTGCCGGAATCGCCGATAGCATGGGTGCACATTTGAAAGTTAAGTGTGTTGATGATATTGGCTACTGAATCAAAATGAGAGATGCTGCTTAGCAAAAAGCCCGTCCAGCCCGGCTTATCTGTATATGGCTGTAAAAGTGCTGCACCTCTTGAACCTAAAGCCCCATCTGCATATACTTTAAAGGCACGCACATTTAAATAGTTGGTTTTTATTTTTCCATGCGTAAAAGCAAACTGGTAATTCTCCTTTGCATCGCTTAGCATCGCATATACCCGCATTTTCAACCCGCCTGTTTTTTGCAGGCTATCTATCAGCAATATGTCCCTGTAATTCAGTCCCGGATCGTCTACTGTGGTTAAGCCTACGGCAAAGCAATTTTGCTGCGCCTGCAACAATAATTGTGTCATTTGTGAAACAGATGGCTGCGGCACTTTTGATGCAACTAAAGCTACTGCGTTGTCTACTAAAATGCCGGTGAGCTTTCCGTTTTTAGTTTCTATTTCACCACCGTTCATTGCAGCTCCTGCTTTCACACCTGCAATATCCAATGCTTTTTGATTAGCAATTGCGGCATGACCATCCACCCGTTGAAGTAAAACGGGCCGGTCGGGAAAAAGTGCATCCAGTTTTTCCTTGCTGGGAAACTCTTTTATAGTCCAATCGTTTTGATCCCAGCCTCTTCCTAGTAACCAGCCATCGTGATGGGTTTGAGCAAATGCGCTAAGTTTGTTTACAATTTCATCCCAGCTATTGGTGCCCACCAAGTTTGCTGTTTGCAGGCCTTGTGCATAACCAAAAAAATGCGCATGTGCATCTATCAACCCCGGAAAAATATACTTACCGCCTGCATTTAATTTTTTCTTTGTCTCATATTGGGCTGTTATATTTTTCAGAGACCCAACGGCTTCAATTTTTCCATCTTTTACAGCCATGGCTTCTGCGGTTGAAAAGGCCGCATCTACTGTATAAATCCTAGCATGATACACCAAAAGATCCACTGCCTTTTTTTGAGACCATGCGTTCAGCGTTTCAATTATTCCAATGGCAATAAGCAGATACCTCATATTGATTTTAGTTCATGAATTTTGCAGGGTGCAACTTATTATAATTGGTTTTATCCTGGTAGGCTTTTGCCGCTTCCAATATGGAGGCTTCGTCATATAAGTTTCCAATTAACGTAATACTGTAAGGCGTTCCTTTATCTGTAAAGCCAATAGGAAAGCACACCACCGGGTTGCCGGTAAGATTCGTTATTGAAAGCTGATTTCCTGCAAAAGTGGGAACAATCACTACATCATAATTCTTCATGAAATCCTGCATTTTTTGGCATAGCGTAGAACGGTAGCGATTGGCATTGATATATTCTACTGCAGGTATAAATCGGGCCGACCGGAATGTATTGGGCCAGAATCCTTTGTCCTGCCGCTCTATTAAATCATCGCGATTAGTGCGTACCAGCTCGTCAAAAGCAGCGCCGCATTCAGCATTTAATATGGTGCCTACCAAATCTACCGGGTATATGGTGGAATCCGGAAATTCTACGGCCTCTACATTTACTCCCATGTTGCGATAGGCATCCAGCACTTTCCATTCTTTTGCACTTTTGGGTAAACTGTCAAAGTAATTTTTTGCATACGCTACTCTTAATTGCTTAATATCTTTTTTCACGTTATAATTAAATGCATGATTTACCGCGCTGGCGTCTTTTCCATCGGTTCCTTTTAAATAGTAATATACGATAGCAGCGTCTTCGGCACTGCGGCAAATAGGACCAGCTTTGTCAAGGCTCCAGCATAGTACCATAGCGCCACTGCGGCTGATAGTACCAAAGGTGGGTCGCAAACCCGTAGCACCGCACCGCGTAGAAGGTGATACAATTGAACCCAGAGTTTCAGTGCCTAATGCAAAAGGCAATAAGCCTGCAACGGTAGCGGAAGCAGAACCGGCAGAAGAACCGCTGGAACCTTGTGCTAAATTCCAGGGATTTTTTGTTTTACCGCCAAACCACAGGTCGTTCATAGCCAGTGCGCCTAACGTAAGCTTGGCGCATAATACCGCTCCTGCATTTTTTAACTGCGTATATACATAGGCGTCATCATCTATCACCTGGTCTTTATAGGGCGTAGAACCCCAGGTGGTTTTATAGCCTTTTACCGCAAACAAATCTTTTAATCCATACGGTATACCTTGCAGTGGGCTTTTGTATATTCCTTTTTTCAAATCTTCATCTGCTTGTTTGGCTTGCTGCATGGCCAAATCTTCGGTTAACGTGATGGTACATTGCAACGTATCGCTCCACTTTTTTAACCGGTCAATAAAAAATTGTGTCAGAGCTACCGAGGTTATTTTTTTTGATTTTATCAAACCGGCCAATTGCGAAATAGAGTAAAAGGCCAGTTCGTTTTTATTGGCGGGAAGTACTGTGTTGTTGGCAATATCCCAGGCCATTTTTTGTTGCGTAGTTGGAATTTTAAATCCAACCGGAGCCGGTTCAAAAGCAAATGGGTAGGCCAGGTTATTTTTAGGCAACGTTTTATGCATGGCCTGGTAAGTTGTGTACATCCCCTCCAGGTTATCAAGCATAGAATCGCTTTCAGCAGTAGTAAAATCCAAATCATACCACTTTCCAAACTCTTGTATTTCGTGTACGGAGTCGGCCTTGGTTTGGGCCTTTGCTAAAATAGAGACACTGATAAAGAATAACAAAAACGTTCGTTTCATATTACGTATAATTCAAGAGGTCAATTTAAGTAATAAAACTTTATCTTTTTGATGAAAGCAAAAGCAGCCTCTATGAAATTATGATAGTACGATTATATGAATAGTATAAACCGGTTAATTAAATCAGAAGTCGCAATGAAGTGATAGAGTTTTAAATTTAGGAGAAAGCGAATGCGGAGCTATGGTATGGTAATACAGCCACTCGATATTAATAGGGTACCTGCAATACATCTACATGATATGCAATAGCCTTTATAACTTCTTTCATAAAAGGTGTATACGCCTCTTTGGGTGTGTGTAGAAAAACAAAATGGCCGGGTGCTGAAGAAAGGATTTTTTCAGAAAGCAAAAGTTCTTTTACGTCATCGTGCAGGCTCACATGGTATTCTGTAAAGAAAGGGGTCTTTTGTACCGACACTAAACCATGTTGCTCAGAACCAGTAAAAGAAAAGGAAATACTGAAAATACGGGCCATGTTTAGAATTATAAATAATTAAGTTGTACCGCGTCTCCCTGAAAGATACTAAAAAAGGTTTATAACTCCAAGCTTATTGCCTGCTAAAGGCTGGAGAGAAACTGCGATTGTATATAGCCGGCTACGTTAGTTAAGTTTTTTGTTTCTTCATACACTTTCAACTGCCGGTCGGCTCCCGTACCTCTTTCTATAATTTTATGTATAAGCGCCAGGCGATGCCTGGAACCTAAAGGGTCTACCACATCATCAACAAAGTCCAGTAATTCGTATATCAGCACCCTGGTATTAATTTGTTCTTCTTTACCAAAATCTATCAAATATCCATCAATTCCATAGCGGCCTGCACGCCATTTATTTTCGTTTATAAGGTGTCGTGAGTATTGAATAAAGTTCATATTCTGCAAACGCAGTTTGTAAATTTTTGCACAAATGGCCTGGAAAAGTGCAGCTATAGCAATGGTTTCATCTACGGTTAGCGGCACATCGCATATTCTAAATTCCACGGTATTAAAAAAGGGATGCACCCGCAGGTCCCACCATATTTTTTTGGCATTGTCAATGGAGTTGGTTTTAATGAGCAGCTTTACATAATTGTCATATGCTTCAATGCTTTCAAAAGCTTCGGGTATGCCGGTACGCGGAAATTTGTCGAACACTTTGGTACGATACGATTTATAGCCGGTCAACCTTCCTTCCCAAAAGGGCGAGTTGGTACTTAAGGCATATACATGCGGAAGAAAATAGCGGGTAGAGTTGGCAATATGCATAGCCATTTCGCGGGTTTCCATACCTACGTGTACATGCAGGCCAAAAATAAGGTTACTCCGGGCGGCGTCCTGCAGCTCCGCTACTATTTCATTATATCTAACATGATCGGTAATGAGCTGGCTTTGCCACTGGCTGAAAGGATGGGTTCCTGCAGCACCCAAAGCATAGCCCATGCCAGCGCCAATATCTGATATGGTTTTTCTAAGCAAGGCTACATCGTGCCAGGCTTCGTCAACATTCTGACAGATATCCGTACCCACTTCCACCACGGCCTGGTGCATCTCCGCTTTTACTTTGTCCTTGATTATTTTCTGACCTTCATGAACGATACGCTGCTCGTGGCTTTTGAGTTCCTTGGTATTAGGATCCATTACCATATATTCTTCCTCTACACCTAATGTAAAATGTTTAAAGCTTAAACTGGACATATAAAATAGTAATTAAGTTAAGAGGAAAAACTGATCCTATTTCATAAAGAAAACATACACATATACTTCCTCTCAACGTATTTTGTAACTTTTATTAAAATGAAGATAAAATCAAACAATTTCTGGCTTTACTCTGGTTTTCAAAACCTTCCATTTTAGTTTTGATAATAGCATCTATATATCAGCAATATTCATTTGCCAGCTATACCAACGGCCTTTTAGCAGCGCCTCTTTTTACAAATTCTCCCCAGGTTAAATTGTCTTCACCGTCTTTTTGCTGCAATGCTCTTTCAATGGCATAATTAGCTGCATTTTCTACCACCCATTCAAAGTTATCCTGTCCCACACTTTTAAACTCGGCATCCGGAGCCGGGTTGTAAAAGTCAATTGCATATGGCACACCATCCCGCACTGCCAGTTCTACTGTATTAAAATCATATCCCAGGTATTTATTAATGCGCAGCACAATATCTTCCATTTGCCTGAGTCTTTCAGTAGTAGGTTTAAAATCGGCTGCATACCGCAAATGATAAGGGTTGCGGGGTTCGTACGACATAATATGGATATACTTTTGTCCAATACAATAGCAACGGTAATATTCTTCAAACACAATTTCTTCCTGCAACAACATTACCAGCTGGCCTGTTTCTGTATGCACATTGTAAAAGTCTTTTGCATTCTCCAGCCGGTACACATTTTTCCATCCACCACCCGAAAAAGGCTTCATATATGCCGGAAAGCCAACATACTTAAACATGCCTTCCCAATCCAGCGGATACTTCAGGTTGGAAAATGATTCGTTATTGGTATCCGTAGGTAAATCATATGAAGGCAATATAACCGTTTTAGGAACCGGCACACCTACTTTTGTCATTAAGGCATTATTAAAATATTTGTCGTCTGCACTCCACCAAAATGGATTATTAATAACGGCTGTACCCGTAACTGCCGCATTTTTTAAATACGTCCGGTAAAAGGGAACGTCCTGCGAAATACGGTCTATAATTACTGCGTAGCCGCTGGGTTCGCCTTGCATCGATTTGTCGATCTGCACTGGTTCTGCGGTGATATTCTCTATGCCTTTGCTATTAACTTTTTCTATAAAAGCCATAGGAAAACTACGTTCCTGGCCAAATAAAATTCCAATCTTTTTCATGCAATAATATGAGTGAATAATAATAAGTATGGTATAAAGTACAATTTAAAGCTTTTAGTTGAAACCCGGCCTTGTAACTATTTTTTTGAAGTGCTGCAATGGTAAAGTTTTATTTTTGAATTTATGCAAGCGGTGAATACAGAAATCTTACAGGAGAAACAACATAATATTTATTCTTCTTTTTTAAACCGGCAGGTAATAGTGGACTTTTATATGCCCCAAATAATAACCAGTTTATTAGCGCCTTCATTGTTGCTTATTAATGACGGGCAAAACCTGAAAGAAATTTATTTTGCAAACATGCTGCACCAAGTATCCCTTTCGCAACAAATACAACCCGTGTTGTGCGTGGGCATACATGCCTGCGACGACCGGATGAATGAATACGGCACAGCGCATTGCTATGATTTTGCGGGTAGGGGCACATCGGCTAAAAGTTATCAGCAGTTTATAGTAAACGAACTATTGCCGTATATACATAACACCTGCTGCATAGCAGCTTTTGATAAAATAGGTGTTGCCGGTTTTTCGCTGGGCGGCTTAAGTGCGCTGGATATAGTATGGAGCCACCCGGAACTGTTTACTATTGCAGGCGTTTTTTCCGGCTCGCTGTGGTGGCGAAGCAAAAATCTGGACGCAGGTTATAGAGAAGATGTAGATCGCATTATGCACCAGCGCATCCGCAACGGAAAATTTCATCCTGGCTTGTATTTTTATTTTACTACCGGTTCGCTTGACGAAACTGCCGACAGGAATCACAATGGCATTATTGATTCCATTGACGACACCCTGGCACTGATTGAGGAACTGGAGCAAAAGGGATATACGGGCAACCATATAAAGTATATTAATTACGCAGATGGCAGGCACGATACAGCCACATGGGGCAGAGCCCTGCCGCAATTTTTAAAGTGGAGTTTTGGTAATATCCAATAAACAGTCTTTTCCATACAATCTAAATAAGCAACGATACCCGCTTTTTTATGAAGCATCTTTAGTATTGCTATAACCTAACAGTTTCGTAAGCTTAATCCATATCACACTACCTTTGCAAAAAAAAGCATGCTCGATTCTATAGAAAGTGCTATTGAGGATATCAAACAAGGCAGAATAGTGATCGTGGTTGACGATGAAGACCGCGAAAATGAAGGTGATTTTATAACGGCTGCCCGAAATGTAACTCCAGAGGTGGTGAATTTCATGAGTAAATACGGGAGGGGATTAATTTGTGTGCCATTAGTGGAAGAAAGGTGTGATGCACTGAAACTGGATTTGATGGTGAATAATAATACGGCTTTGCACGAAACCGCTTTTACTGTATCAGTAGATCTGTTGGGGCATGGATGCACTACCGGCATATCAGCCCATGACCGGTCAAAAACCATACAGGCCTTAATTGATCCGGCTTCCAAACCGGATGATTTTGGAAGGCCCGGGCATATCTTTCCGCTAAAAGCAAAAAAAGGTGGTGTATTGCGTCGCTCGGGCCATACCGAAGCTACTATTGACCTGGCACGTCTGGCAGGTTTCGAACCGGCAGGCGTACTGGTAGAAATAATGAATGAAGACGGCTCTATGGCCCGCTTGCCCGACCTGCAGCAAATAGCGGCGCGGTTTGATTTTAAAATCATTTCAATCAAAGATTTAATTGAATATCGTATCAAACGCGATTCGCTTATAGAAGAAATTGTACGCGTGGATATGCCTACAAAGTGGGGCCACTTTAAGCTGGTTGCTTTCCAGGAAAAAAACACCAGCAACGAACACCTGGCGTTGATAAAAGGTACCTGGGAACCCGGCGAACCGGTATTGGTACGGGTACATTCTTCTTGCTTTACAGGCGATATACTGGGCTCTTTACGCTGCGACTGTGGTGAACAGTTGCATAAGGCTATGGAAATGATTGAAGCCGAAGGCAAGGGAGCTATGTTGTATATGAACCAAGAAGGACGCGGTATCGGGCTGCTTAATAAATTAAAAGCCTATCATCTGCAAGAGCAGGGAATGGATACGGTGGAAGCCAACCTGCATTTAGGTTTTCAAATGGACCAAAGGGACTATGGTGTAGGAGCGCAAATGTTGCGGTATTTAGGAATTACCAAACTGCGTTTGATTACTAACAACCCGCGAAAAAGAGTTGGGCTGTCGGGATATGGATTAGAAGTAGTGGAAAATGTGCCTATCAAAATAGAACCCAATCCTCATAACGAACATTACCTTAAAACTAAACGCGATAAGCTGGGCCACGAAATTCTAAAATAAGAAGTTTAAGAAGGTTATTAATTATTGCCCTTTTGGCTAACCGCAGTTGAATCAGTAGCGGTAGCATTTGTTGTTGGTTTCAGTTTTCCTTTTCTGTGGCCAAATAAAAATTTAGTAAACGATTGAAACTCTTTTTGGTAAGATATGCTGGCACCGGAACGGGTAGTACGCAACGCACCTGTGGAATTGGAAATGCCGCCGGTACCCAGGCCGCCTCCTGCTGTTAAAAAGTCGAGGTTTTGACGGTAAAAGAATGTAGCCCGTATAGAACCTGAATGATTAATAAGCCACTCTACCGTTACATCCGGTAAAAACTGGATGTTTTGTTGAATATCAGATTGCAGCGGCACATCAAACGTGCTGCCGAAAGTGACAATTACTTTATTGCTAATAATAGGTACTCCAACGGTTAAATTTAGGTTGCTTTGATTGATATTGAAACCTTTGGCTCCCTGGTCTAAAAGGTCACGGTTATAAACCGATCCGGTAAAATTAACGGTTACATTATTATTGCTTAATAGTTTGCCCAAAGCCTGGTTCAGCCGTTTATTTATTTCTCCAAAAAATAATCCCGATATGGTGCTGTAGGCAAACTCGTTAAAGGTTTGCAGCCCGGTGGTTTGGGCATTTTCGAATGGTGCAAAAGAGTTGAAGACAATTAAATACGTAACCTGCTTATTAATCTCGTTCGGATCTTTTTCTATTTGTTGCAGTGCAAAGGTCAAAGAAGGATTATCGTTGGTGGCGGTGTTATTAGGTACTTCCAACTGAAAATTAAAAGTAGGCCGGAAGAGGTCGCCGGTGAGTGTGGCTACCACGTTTACATCACCCCGGTATTTCGATAAGTCCGTACCGGTTCTGGAAAAACTTTGATCCAGTCCGGATACCAACGGGGCAAAGCTCACCTGCTCTGCCTTATATACGGCATCAAGGTGTATGGTAGCGGAATATGGATCACCGGTCCAGTCAATATAATTATTGGTTCCGGGTTTTATTACAAAAGGCTTTTTAAAGAACGACTGAAAGGTAAACATATAACTGCCTTCCTGTATATCGCATCGCCCCCTGATGGACATGGGTTCTGCCGTACCTGCCTTTATTTGCAAAAACCCTGTACCCCGGCCCTTTATAGCATCACCGGTCAGGTCGTCTAATATCACATTAATATTTACCAATGGGTTAATAGTAAGATCCACCTGGTAAGCCACATTGGAAGAACCTTCATATCCTTCATTGGATATTTCTTTACCGTATTTCTTTTCTACCATAAAATAAGCCGTACCACTTTCACGGTTTCGGGCCGGTGGCAGCGTAATATAAGAACTGTCCCGATCGGATGGGCGGGCATTTACATACATGGTAATATCATCCTGCGGCCCACGAAGCGAAAAAGAACCCGTGCCCATTGCTTTACCAAAAAACTGCGGGTTATCACTATACGAAGTATTCAACAACTCCATAGGCTTTGTATCGGTTTGGGCTTCAATATCAAATACCATATCCTGAAAATTGTGGTGCTTGATACTGCCGGATATCGTTGCAAAGTTGCCAAACCGATCCCTGAGTTTTAAAGTGCCCAGGTTAATACCATCTTTGGTAAGTTCTATTTCCGTATCATCTATTTTATAGAAAACCTGTGTAAAATTTATCTTTAAACCTGCATCCTTTAGCCGCCCTTTACCTATATATACTCTGTCCTTTCCACTGCCTTCAATATCCAGGTTGCCTGTTAGATACCCTTGCATATTTGAAAATAAATCACCCAAAAAACGCTCTAATATTTTTACCGGGTAATTTACCGGCACAATTGATATCCGATCCTGGTGCGTAGAAGCCGAATCTTTTACATTCAAGTCAAGGCCGAAACTGATTTTATGATCAGGATCCAAATTTTTACCGGAACCGGTAAGCAGGCCAGTAGTATTATTATATGCTATAGAAGCCTGCATCTGCCCGATGGAATCGTTATCGAGCCGCAGTTCGTCGGTTCTAAAATCAGCCGCTACATTCAGCTGGTGCTGTGGGTCTTCTACCTTGATATTACCATTTAACAAACCTTCAATACGATTGCTTTTTACAAAAAAAGGAGTGAAGTCGCCAATATTTAAATTGCGAAGCGCAATATGCAAGTCGTTCCAGTTGCCAATATCCGAAGGTTGCGTATTGATATCGATTTCCTGGTAAGATTCTTTTAAAACCAGTTTTCCCTGCACCTGTGTTCTTTTTCTGAAATTTAATTCGCCACCTTGTTCAATAGACCAGGTTTTGCCGTTTAATATAAAAGAGGATGGATTGAAAAGTATGCTGGCGCCGTCGCTAAATGTTTTTACCTGCGCGGAAAGGTTTGCCTTGTCCAGCGTTTTATTGGCAACCGTATTGAAGTTAATATTCGATACATCGTTTTGCGCTTCGATACTGAAGGTTGTAGATGGAAAGTTGAGACTATCACTAACTATAGCATTGCCAACCTGTCCATTAAGCGTCAGCTTTTTCAGGTCGCCATTTCCTTTTAATTGTACATCCGAAAACTGGTATTGTTTATAAGATACCTGCGGCACATTAGCTTCGATAGTCATTGCATTGCTGCCCATATCCAGCGAGCCTGCAAGATGGCTGTTATTGAAGCCTGATAAGTTTTCATCAATCAGCTTCAAATAATCGTCTACAGTGCCAGTGTTAATAGTAAAGGTGAAGGACTGATGCGGGATAGGGTGAAAAGGATGCTTGATATAAGCCGGGTAATAGTGGCTCAAAAAATGGGTAAATGCATCAGGCAAGGCCTGCAGGTCAAAGTTGCCGGTAATTTTCGCATCAAATTCATCTGATAGTGCCGTTAATGTTTTTACACCATTGATATACCTGCTGGAAACAATTAAAGAATCTACCTTCAGCTTATAGCCGTTTTGCGAAAGCATTGCATTATTGATGCGGGCATCTCCTAGGAAATCAGATAAACTTTTACCTGAAAAATTTAAATTAAACAAACCGCTCAACTCCATATCCTGGTTTGTGAGCTGTATGGTTTTTAGGTTTACATGCGCTATATCCGCTTTTACATTAAACTCCGGTGCGGCATGGTTTAAATCGATAAGACCAGTAAGGTGCAAGTCGGCATTCGGATCTTTTATTGTAAAATCACCGTCAAACATTTTTTTATTCAGCTTTCCTTTTGCTGTAATGTTCTGGTAAGTGTAATCGTTATACTGAATTTTATTTACGGTGCCATTGATATTTAAATCAAGTGTGTTCCATTTGAAACCCTTGCCTTTTACATCGCCCTTAAAAGATACAATGCCTAACTGCGGACTATTCACAAATTGGCCCAGCTGAAAGCTGGTAGTAGAAAGGCTCCCCGAATAAACCGGTGCTCCTTCAGGAAACTTCATATTAAGATCGGTAACCAGGGTGCCCAGGTTGGTTTCTATAGTGCCGTATGTAACAAAGTCTTTTACAAAGCCAGTATAATTGCCTTTGAAATGCAGGTACGTCAACTTCGATAAATTAGGTGTAGTGATGGTTCTGATCTGTGGAACAAAACTTACTGCATCGGCATAAGTAGTTCTTAAATCGTTTGCCTGCAGGCTAATAAAGGTTTGGTCTATATTAGGTAGCCCCACAATGCTCACATCACCATTTATATAAGTATTGTTCCCGGCTTTTACCGTAAGGTTCTTGCCTAGCAAGGCATCTATGGTTCCTTTAACACGTCCTTTTATAGCAATGTTTTTTTTCCAGTCCCTCACCTCCGGCGCAAAAAAAGCAATATCATCGCTGGATATAGAGGCGTCTTCAAAATTTCCTTCCAGTTTCACGGCATGTACAAAATCGCTCAGGCTGCTAAAAGCCGGATAGTGCATCGCAAAATAATTTTTAAGCGTGCTGTGAGGAGTTTTTAAATACAGGTCGTTAAACTCCATCAGTTTGGGTTCCATGCGGAAATTGGTTTTTAACGATTGTATGGTAAAGCCGCTGCGTTCGGTGGTAGATAAAGTAACGGCTGCCGTGATGGTATCTTTTACTAAGCTGAAGTTTTTAAAACGACCATTGATCTTCTGGAAAGCCATATGCCCGGCATCAAAGTAGGACGAAGTATCTATTAAATTTTTTTGATAGTCTTTAAAGATACCGTTATTGATGGCTACTTCATTAATTTTTACTTTCCAGCCTTCAGCATTCCAGCCGGAAGTAGTATCAATAGTATGCTCGGTAGTATCGGTTGGCTTGAGTCCTTTATAACTGTAAAGCTGGAAATATGGATTGTTTAATTCAATCTGGTTGAGGTCTATATGCTTGTTGCTAATACTGATATCGTTCGCATCCACATATAGTTTGTCAAATTTAACCGTCATGTTTTGCCCCGACCAGTTATCCTTTTGTATAAAGGCGACATTATTCATATCTACTTCCTTTAAATTAAAATCAATACCCGATTCTTTTTTATTGCTGTTGGAAGGAGACGCAAAATAATCGGCCAGAAACTGGTAGTTCCATACGGAGTCCGTGCGTTGCAGATTTATTTTTGCATTTTGAAGCCCTACATATTTAAGTACGGCTTTGTCTTTAAAAAAAAACCAATCGGTAATATGTACCTGCAAACGGCCGGCATATAAAAGCGTGTCCCGCTTTTGGTCTTCTACCAGCACCTCTTCTAAATTCAATTTATCAAAAAAGCCAATGTTGATGTGTTTGATGCTGATGCGGTTCTGTAGATCCCTGGAAAGCTTTCTGGTAACCTGGTGTACAAGAAAATCCTGTCCCCATTGGGTTTCCAATACTCCCCATACTATAATAAATAGCAATAGGATGGAAAGTAAAACACGGGCAACTATGGTAGAGGCCTTTTTCAGGTTACATCATTTAGTTGTAAAAATAGCTGAAACGCAAACCTTCCACAAATCCAATATGATACCGGATGTTTAAAAAATTGTAAAATAAAGGGATAGAATTTTTGAAAAATGTATTGATATATAGCAATTAGTTAAATAGCTGTATAGATCTCTTCTATACATTTAGCTGCAAAACAAAAGGAAGTGTAAAATAGAAATGCCATTATTTTAAACGGCCATAGAGGTACTTCCCAATTGATATGCCAAAGTCGCGGTGCTGAATTTGCGGCCCGAGGTCTGCATTGTTGGCATTGCCTAAGCCATAGGTATAATGAGCAAAAATCAATAATCCATTTTCGGTTTCATATCCAAAATGCAGAACAGCAGAAGCCGTTACATATCCATAATCGGTAAAGGAAAAGCTCATGCTTCTATTGATATGGGCACCACTGTTAAGATCAAATTTTTCTTTCCCTGCCAAAACAAAGTCGAGCGCCGGGCCAAACTGAATAAAAAAATGAGCAGGGTGATTCGTTAAATCGAAATGCAAAAGCGGGGCTGCTACCAGCGTATGTATCTGAGTATTATTGTTAATGGCATTAGAATCCGGTGGCAACGACGGTGCATTGAAGTTTACTTTATATCCCTTTAAACTATAGTATAGAGCCGGTGCAAAGTAAAGGCGGGTATCAAAAGGAATTTTGGCAGTTACGCCTGCTTCCCAACCCACTTTGTAATCAGTTATTTGCTTAACGGATTTTATAGTATACCGGGAAGTGGTAAGTTGAGGTCCGGCAAATACACCCAGTTTTACTTGCGAAATAGCAGGTACACAAAACAGCAGCAGTGCGGAAAATACGATAAACCTCATATGCGTAGTTTTACTATAGCTAAATGTAAGGCTTATATATTGGCTGTTACTTTTTTTGTTGGAGACTTTGGGTATAAGTTTGAGAATTGCCTTTTGGAATAGATAGCGAACCCCACTGCGCACCTTTGAGGGAGACACCTAAAAAAACAATTTGCCCCACATGATAGCTGTAGTGCATTAACTGCCGGTTGATAGCGTCAATAACTGTAAGGGGCTGGCTACGGATGGTAACGGTTTTCAGTAAATCGTCCTCCGAAAGTGATTGAACGGTTTGTAAGAGTGTATCCCATCCTTGGTTCCATAAATCCATCAGCTCATTTTGAGTAAGTTTTTGAGCTTCAAATTCTCCATCCCGTTGCCGCCATTCTTTTTCTCCGTCTTCGGTTAAAAAGTTCGTCCAGCGGCTAAGCATATTGCCATGCATATGCTTTATGATGATGGCTATACTATTGGTTTCTGCATTAGGATGATAATGAAAGTCTTCAGGCGAAAGTTGTTCAAAAGTTTTATCGCCAAGATTTTTATAATCTTTAAAACGTTTGATAATGCTTTCTAAATAAACAGATCCAATAGTCATATATAAAATTAAAAATAGTTTTGAAACTACCGGCTATAAAATTTTTCACTACATTTTATACATATACACTAATAGAACGTACAAATTTTATAGTATCAATATCCCGCAGCGCCATCGTCGCCACGGCTATCAGCAACAGCTTCGTAACTTCCATTTTCGCCTACTTTTATTACTTCCGTACGGCCGATAGCACCTCTTTCCGAAAATTTATATCCCATATTTTCCAGTGCGGTTCGCACACTTTGGGGGAACGTTTTTTCTATAGCTATCTCGTCGGGCAGCCATTGGTGGTGAAATTTGGGTGCATTTACCGCCCTTTCTGTAGATAAATTAAAATCAATAACATCTACTATAGTTTGAAAAACAGATGTAGTAATAGTAGTGCCGCCGGGAGTACCTACTACTAAGAAAGCTTTTCCATCTTTTAATACAATTGTGGGCGTCATAGAACTAAGCATGCGCTTGCCGGGCATGATGGCATTTGCCTCGCCACCCACTGCACCATATAAATTGGGTACGCCGGGTTTAGCGCTAAAATCGTCCATTTCGTCATTTAATAAAAAGCCGGCACCACCTACTACGGTTTTGCTGCCATATGAATTATTTAAAGTGGTGGTGATTGATACAGCGTTGCCATCTCCATCCACGATACTGATATGCGTGGTTTGTTCGCTTTCGTGCGGTATTTTACCAGGTTTGATCGTTTCACTGTTTCCGGCTTTTAGTGAATCATAATCTTTCATCCGTTCTTTTAAATACGTATCACTGGTTAAGGTATTTACCGGCACCTTAAAAAAGTCCGCATCACCCATATATTCCGCACGGTCGGCATAGGCCCTGCGCTCTACTTCGGTCATTAATTGCACTGCTTTTGGCGAAAGAAAACCATAGGATGCCAGTGGCCGGTCTTCTATCATTTTAAACATCTGATGCAGCAATACGCCGCCGCTACTGGGCATCGGCATTGATACAATGGTATAACCTTTATAATCAAATGTAACCGGAGCCCGGTATTTTGCTTTATAGTTCTTTAAATCGTCCATAGTAATTAACCCATGGCCGCGTTGCATCTCGTCCACTATTAATTTAGCGGTTTCACCTTCATAAAAACCCGCAGCGCCATTATCAAGTATGCGTTTCAGTGTGTTTGCCAATTGCGGTTGAAAGAGTGTATCACCGCCCTTCCAGGCAGTGGCTTTTGTGAAAGCAGTAGGAGCCGTGTTGTATGTTTTTAAATCGCTCTGGATGCCATTCAACGAAGCGGCTTCTCTCTCTGTAATTACAAATCCATTTTCTGCTAAATCAATCGCCGGCTGAATAAGTTGTTTAAATGAAAGCTTTGCATATTGTAATGTTTGAAACAACCCGGCTACGGTGCCAGGTACACCAGTTGATAAATGCCCATTGATACTTTTACCGGCAATAACATTTCCCTGCGCATCCAAATACATATCTCTGGAAGCCCCGGCTGGAGCTGCTTCGCGAAAATCCAACGTTACAGAAGTGCCATTAGTTAAATGGCCCACCATAAAACCGCCACCACCAATATTGCCGGCGCCAGGATATACTACAGCTAACGCCAGTTGCGTAGCGATGGCAGCATCAAAAGCATTGCCGCCCTGTTTCATTACCATTACACCCACTTTGCTGGCAATAGGATGCGCCGACACCACAGCACCATTCCTGCCCTTCACATCCTTAACAGTGGTATAGGCATATGGATTGATGTTTTTACCACCTGTTACATTTTTAGCGGTATGACAGGATGCTATTAAAAACAGTATAATGGCTGATGCGGGAATCTTATGCATAAATAGTTGATGATATGATATTGTAATAAAGTGGCTCTGTGCAAAATTGCACAATAAAATGCAATTTCATTTTTCAATATTTGGGATATGCGTTCCGGAGCAGTATCGATTTTAAATAGTAAATCACTGATTATTTTACCTTCTTTCTTTTTTACTTTTTAAATAATAAAACAGCATTCGTTATTTTGCCGGATAATTGGTTCTTCATGTACAAGCGTTTTCTTTCTTCTTTGATTCTGATTTTATTTTTTGTTACTGGCACTATTGCACAAATTCAATCACCCGAACAATTTTTGGGATATAAGATTGGAACCCGTTTTACACCCCATTGGAGGTTGATTGAATATTATAAGTATATAGCCGCTACAGTTCCCAATATGGTTAAGTTGCAGGGATATGGTCAAACCAACGAAGGTCGCCCTTTGATGGTAGCCTATGTTTCTAATCCTTCCAACATTTCGAATTTAGAGAATATCCGGCTGAATAATTTGAGGTTGGCAAACCAGGCGCCGGATAATACCCGCGGCTCACTCGACAACCCGGTAGTGGTTTGGTTAAGTTACAATGTACACGGCAATGAAGCGGCTTCTTCTGAAGCCTCCTTGCTTACCTTATATGCATTGGTAAACCCTGCTAATACTCAAACAAAAGAATGGCTGAAAAATACACTGGTGATTATGGATCCATGTATCAATCCGGATGGCAGAGACCGATATGTAAATTGGTATAATTCCGTAGTGGGAAAAAATTTTAACCCCTCTCCGGATGCAAGAGAACACCACGAGCCCTGGCCCGGCGGAAGAACCAATCATTATAATTTTGATTTAAACAGGGATTGGGCGTGGCAAACACAACTGGAAACCCAGCAACGGCTGAAACTTTACAACGACTGGTTGCCGCAGGTGCATGTAGACTATCACGAACAAGGGTATAACAGTCCCTATTATTTTGCACCGGCAGCAGAACCGTATCACGAAGTGATTACGCCATGGCAGCGTAAGTTTCAGGAACTGATTGGCCGCAACCATGCAAAATATTTCGATCAGAATGGCTGGTTGTATTTTACTAAAGAGCGGTTTGATCTGCTATATCCTTCTTACGGTGATACCTACCCGCTTTACAACGGTGCTATCGGTATGACCTTTGAACAAGGTGGTATTGGCGCAGGTTTGGGCATGTTAAATAAAGACGGTGATACGCTGACGCTGGTAGACAGGGCCATGCATCATTATACTACCGGCCTGAGTACTATTGAAGTTGCTTCTAAAAACGCTTCCAAACTCCTAACTGAATATCAAACCTACTTTCATAATGCGGTAACCAATGGTGCAGGTGAATACAAATCATACATTATAAAATACAATCCGGATGATGCGGAACGCATCCATGCCTTAATAGAATTGCTCCAAAAAAATAAAATAAAATTTGGTATTGCTAAAGCAGGAGGCAATTTTAAAGGGTATGATTATACCAGTGGTAAAGAAGCTTCTTTTTCCATTGCGGCGACTGATATTGTAGTGCCATCCCTGCAACCTAAAAGTGATTTGGTAAAAGTGTTATTTG
>JAICHT010000027.1 GCA_025924755.1 Chitinophagaceae bacterium
CCCGGTTAAATCAGGAAGGAAATTGCTTTTAGTCGCGTCAACCGGATGAAAAATACCAGGCCCTACGCTTCTGCTTCTAAAGCCGCGAAGGCTGTTATTGCCACCCACAAAAAATTGTTTTATAAACGGAAGTTGCGCAGAATTACCATAAGGCAAACCAAAACCCACGTCCAGGCGGCTGGCCCAGGTAGACTTTACTCCTATCTTCCGGTAATAACGGCCATCAGTTTCAAGCTTGATGTACTGGGCAAACGCAGAGTTAAAGAACTTCACGGTATCGCCTTTGCTGGCCTTGGCAGGAGCGCCGGTAAGTAAGCCAACGAGATTGCCTGATACATCGGCCAAACCATTAAAGTAAAATGCATTAACAGGTGTATTGCCTCCGGCTAACTGGTTGTAATTAAACTGATAGGTAGAACCCAATATAAACTGCCGTTCTGTAGACCTTCCAAACAATGGATTTTTTAAAGTGCTGTCAACGTACGCTTTTGTAATATTCAAAGGCATTACATAATTGATGCTTATCGGGTCAAATTCATGTTGCTTAATATTACTTTCTTTCCAGATAAAGCCATAAGATAAGCGATACTGGTCGAGTGAATATAGCTTGTGCCGGTTTAAAATGTCATAGCCAATGCCAATATTAGTACGGGGCACAAAACCTTCGCGGGTATTTAAATGATTGGGCCAGGGAACTACAAAACGGGGAATAGTAAAATTAAGTTGTGCGCCGGTACGATACGTGTTATATCCTTTCAATGCCCCGCCACCTTGTATTTCCGAACCTACATAGGCACTGAACGCCACTTGCTCGCCACCACGGAACGCATTCCTGTTTTTCCAGCTTAGTGTTATTTCTGAACCGGTTAAGTTATTAGACTTTTGTGTACCGGTTATTTCAGCACGGATCGATTTTTTGGGCAAAGGAGTTAAATAATAATACGCATCTAAGCGGGGTGTATCCGGAGAAGGCACCACCTGGAACCTGTTTTTTACAAACTTGAAAAGATTTAAATTAATCAACCGGTTTAGCGTCAGGTTATGATTGGTTCGGTTGTATACATCACCAGCGTCGAACATCATAATCCGTTCAAATAATTTTGGCTTAAACCTGTTTTTAGGATCTACAATATAGTATCCCCCATAGTTTACTGCTTTTTCCTTACTGGTATCGCCTGATACGCTGTTTAGATTATAACCGGCATAAATGTATACGTTGTTGATATAATAGATTTCTTTTGCCTGGTCAGGTGTTTCCGGCTTTACGGTTACGTACATATTTACTTTATGATTGCCAATGGTGCTATCCGCATCAAGCAACAAATCATCTGGGCTAAAATAGTAGAATCCCTGTTCCTTCAAAAGACCATCAATGCGAAGGCGCTCTCCTTTAATTACATCCAGATCAAATGGCTTTCCTACCTGCAACAGCGATCCTTTAGCCGTTTGTATAATGGCTTTTGTCAATTGACCGCTATCGGCAGGAAAATGGATGCTGTTTATGGTATATTGATCACCTGCTGGCGCTTTATACAGAGCTGTGGCTCTTTTCTTTTTAACGATGGTATCACCACTAACTTTTGCCCTGAAGTAACCTTTGTTTTCCAAATAGCTTTGCAGCACTTTAGTATTATAGGAAAGGTCTACACTGCTGAGCAGTACCGGCGGCTCGCCATATTTATCTCTTAGCTTACCCCAAAAAGATTTTGGTTTTTTATTTCTGAACATATTGTATATATCCAGCTTTATAGGGATGCCTAATATTCTTCCGTTAGGTTTGGGACGCGTTAACGCCACCAAATCACTCGTTAACACTTTACGCTGTTTAGCCGTGCTTGCGCCGCTTACTTTAACCTTAGCACCGGTGTATAAAACTTCTCCTTTAGGCAAAAATTTAGTGGGGTTACAAGCTGTAACTGCCAAACAAATGAGTATTGAAAAAAAGCGGGTCTTCTTAAACGTCATTTTTTGCTATTGGTTTTAGTATCCTCTTCTTCGCTATTATTGACTCTTTTTACTTTTCGCCCATGCAGCACTTCGCGGAAATGATTATAGTCCATTGTAATAGCAAAGCCTAGCCCTGTTTCAATTACATAGCCATCTACCTCTCCCTCATAATCATTTTTGCGGTAAGCCCGCAGCATATAGCGGCCATCTTTACTTAATTGATATTGAATATTGATATTGCCGGCCAGGTTGCTGGATTGCTGGTTGGAGTTTTGCGGACCTTGCAGTTCAAAATTACTGCCTACTGATACGGTTAGCCGGTTACTAAGCAATCGTTTGCTGAGGCCTACATTCAGGTCGGTTCTTTCGCGTCGGTCGCCGGTTGTATAATCATCCGTAGTGGCTACGTCAAAATTTAAATCGACACCCTGTATTAAGTTAGACGCTAGTTGATTTAATTGTTGGGTTAAAATTTTACTAACGCTTTGCATAGCCATAGCACCTGCGTTAAAGCCGCCTCCGCCGCTGGATTGAAAAGGATTAGACCCTACAAACCTGCCCAATAATAACAAAGCGAACGCCTGTTTATTTAATTCGGAAGGCTCCTGCCGTATTTGAGCCAGCCGCAGGTTTACATCCTGAACAATGCCGCTTGATACATTGTAATTTTTATCTGTTGGCAATACTATATTAAAACTTATCTGGGGCTGCATCAGCTCGCCGCCAATAGCCAATTGCACCTGAAAAGGCAGCTTTTGCATATAGGTGTTTCGCAACGATGTATTGGATGCATCAATCTGGTCTTCCACCAAATCAAGAGGAGCGGTATTCGCAATATATATAGCTGTTACATCAAGGCTGGCACTGGTAGGATCGCCCAGCCAGGTAATTTTGCTTCCGGGCTGTATGGTAAAGCTACGGTGCAGCATATTAAATGATAACTCGTAAGCGCCTTCATTTAAGGTGTAAGTGCCAGTCATATTTATTTTACCACTTGGGTCAATACCGGCTGTTAATTCTCCATCACCTTTTACGTTCAGGAAATCGCCATTGGCTTCATCAACCACCACGGTAAATGCTGCATTTTTATTGATGCTGATATTTGTATTGATATCATAACCTATAAGAGATGAAGTTTTAATAGAGTCGTATGCCTTTTTAAAAAGCGAATCGGTTTCCGGTGCGTTCATATCTACAAACTTCACTATGCCATCGCGACTTACTACACCAGGCTCCTGCTGCGGTATTACTACTGCAAAATTGGTTTTATCATTTACAGACAACCGGCCATCTACTATTGGTGCAGACTCTGTGCCGCCAACATGCAAATTGGTACTCAAATACAACTGGCCATAATAAAGTTTGTTGTCTTTTTTGGTAGTATTGATTGCCCGGAAGTTGTCTGCTTTTATCGTTAGGTTAAATGCATAATTAATAAAGTTGGTAGTTAATACCGTTCCATCAAATACAAACGGGCTGTTGGCCGAATCGCGAATAGTAAATTGATTAAAGTGAAAGCCGTCCTGCGACACGGTAATCTTTTGCTGATCTAATTTAAAATCACCTCCTAAAAAAACTGTATTAAAAACTGCATTATTAAAATTAAGATCGCCATTAATTTGTGGAGCTGTAGTTGTTCCCTTAATAGCCACATTACCGTTTATAGTACCAGTTGCATTTTTAATGGCGGTAGCCAAAGCACCGTTCAATGTATTCAATTCTATTTTGCGAACGGCAAGGTCCAGGTTCAGCGCCATATCATTGCCCTGTGGTGCAAAATAACCTGTCAGCGCTACATCGTTGCCGCGGCCCGTAATGGTTACATTGGCATCATAGCGGTCGGGCGTATTATTATCTACCTTTAAATTAATATTGCCAATGGTATCTTGTCGTAAGCTCAAATCATTTATAGTAAGATTGCTGGTAAATACCGGCTGTTGTGAAAGGTTCTTCAGCGTCACCGTTCCGTTCATCAAACCATTTACCAATACCGAATCGGCTTTTACAAAACCTGTTATAGTGGAAAGTTCAAAATTATTAAAAGACACATTGAGCGGGTTGCCATCGCCACTAATACTTTGAATTGCTAATTGCTGTTTTGCCTGTTGCAAAATAAAGTTGTCTGCTAAAATATTACTGCCATTTAAAGAAATAGAGTTGTTGGGCGCTACGGTCCATTTCTGATAATTCAACAACAAGCTATCAGGATTCAGGTGTAAACTATAATTCCCAGCAGTAGGTTGCGTAACCACACCACTTAAATAATATTTTTGTTTTGATGCTTTGTCGCCAACGCCTAAATTAAAATTGATAATGTTGTGTAGTGCCGTAGCATTAAACTTTGTATTATAAATATCGAAGCTGCTGCCGCTTTTAAGGTGCTGCAAATTGGTAGTAAGTTGTAAACCGGCGGCTGTGGTAACCGCGTTCATTTTTAAGTTAGTAATATCGTTGGTTCCATATATAAGATGCGGTGCAGTTAGCGAAGCTGTTAAGCCGTTATCGCTGGTCATAGTGCCTTCTGCATGTATGGGGTCGGTAATATTTAAGCCAGGCACAAACGATGATAAAACCGGTGAGTTCACCACATCTACTTTAAAATTAAAGTTATAAGGATGTACGGCTGTAGCCTGGTAAGCGGCGGTACTGAAATAGGGCTGTAATGTATTTTGGAAAACGGCGGCCAGTTCCGTTAACTGGTATTTGCCCTGGAGCTGCGCATTCATAACATCACTTTTTAAACTGATATACTGCGTAGCCGTATCGGTACGACCTGCTATTAACTGGATGCTGTCTAATTGTAAACGGTTGGTGTCTGAAACAAACAGCGCATTGGTAATTAATGCGTTTACCTGTAAGTTATTCGGGTCAATAGAAGGCGCATCCGCGGTAATTTGTCCATGGAAAATAAAAGGAGAGGTAGTAAAATGCAACGGCATTGTTTTTACGCTGTCCACCATTGCCGTTAATTTGAAAGAGGGTTTGGCAGACATATCGCCACTGGCCTGAGCCGTAAAATAAAGATTGGGATCTTTCGAATCAATATCAGCCGTAAACGCTGTTCCTCTTAAAGAACCATTTAGCGCAATATTCCTGTATGTATAATTATTATAATAGGCACTGTATACCGTTCCATTAAAACGGGTATTGATAGCTTTAGGCGTAAAACCCTTGCCGGTAGCGGTAATAGTAGCGCTGATGCTGCCTAGCTGCGGATTTCGTAAAATGCTTCCCACCTGTAATCCATTGGTTTTAATAGTGGCATTATAGGTAGCCGCCGTCATATTGGTAAGATTGCTGAACGTGCCGTTTAACGCCATAGCTCCGGATGAAGTGTACAGGTTCATATTCGTATGTAAATGGCCTGCGTTTCCATTAACGGTACCGGTAATATCAAAAGTTTCCGGCAGGTTCATTTGCGCATTTGACAGACGCTGACCGGTAAATAAAGCAATATCCGTTTGTGAAGTATGGAATTTTTTTATAGTAAAGTTGCCGCCTGCTTTTTTAGGATTCGACAAATCCGTCAGCGTACCTCCTGCAATAATTTGTGTATTGCTCAGGCCCTGAAACTGCAGGTTTGCCACATGTAGTGTATTCATGTTACCATTGGCCTGCATATTAATATGCCATACTGCATTTTTATCAGCTAAAGCCGGATTGGATTTTAGCTGTGGGGCAAATAATAAAATATCTTTTACTTGTACATAGCTGTTCGGAATATCAATATTCATTTGCACTTTAGAGAGGCTGTCTGTTAGTGCTTTGTAAGAAGGATAGTGTAATACTACATCCCGTTTCAGTTCTGTGCCTGGTGTTTTCAGATATAAATTCTTAATGTAAGCTTCATTGGATGCATATAGTAAATCTGCCTGCAGGTCATTTAAGTGAAACCCGCTTTTTTCTCTCATAGTGCCTTTGGTAACCACTGCGGCCATCGAGTCGGAATTCACTACTACATCTTTTACGTGCAGCGTCATACTATCAGCATCCAGGTGCGAGTAGTCCATGCCATATGCCAGCCTGGGTTTACTGTCGTCGTCATACTTTACTTTATCATTATCAAAATTTACATTGGCAATGCGGATGATCCAGTTATTATTTGTTTGCGCCTGTACTTTTTGCGATACTTCTTTTGCTGTAGTTTTTGCCTGCGGCTGGTTTCCCATACGCACTGCCGTAGATGAATTACCCAGATTGATTTCATTTAAAAGAAGCACCCGGTTTTGCAGGTCAATCAGTTTGCTGTTTACTGCTAATTTTCCCACGTTTAGCTGCGTATAAAAGGCAGAAACGTCATTGCCATAATTGATATGGATCTTAGTCAAATCAATAGTACCCAGATTCAACTTCATGGTAATAGGGGCCGTAGCGGTGGCTACATCTTCTGCTAAAGGTTTCGGCTCTACCAATGGCTTGGTTTGGTAGATATTGGCGGTTACGTTCGATACGTCAATTGAGGGAATGGAAAAGTGTTGCTGGTAAAGATCCATGGTGTCAATTTGAGCCGTCATACTGCCCACATGTGTCCGCATATCATTTCCGGTAATCACATCTTTATACACCACGTTCACATTATTGAGGTCAAGCTGGTAAACCGCTAATTTTAAAGGTGCGGATGTAGTATCCGGTTGGGTGGTGCTTCCGCTTGCAAATGCGTTTACAATAAATTGGAAATTAAAGGCCGTATCCGGAAGTACCCGTTTTATTTTAGTAGTGATGTTATTCAGAGCCAGATCATTCACCACCACTTCGTGCGAAAAAAGTTTCATCAGATCTACATTGGCTTCTATTGAGCCGCCGGAAACCAGCGTATCTTTGGTTTGGTCTTCAATATAAACATTGTTCAAATGAATTCTCCCGGTGAGGCCAAAGGATATGCCTCCAATGACTACTTTAGTATTTAATTTATGAGCTAAATAATTTTGCACCTTGCCGGTAGCAAATTTTTGCACAGGCGGTGTGAGTATTAATAAAAACACCACTATAATAAATAGCAATAAAAAAAGGATAACCTTCAGCAGTATCTTGCCGATTTTCTTTGGATAATTTGTACGTGTTGTTTCCGTCATTGCATAAGTTGGTAGCCAACCTCTTCTTTTCAAATAACAGGCCTATAATTTAAAACACATTCCATTCCCTTAAAAATTTCATATACAAATACCGATAACAATATTTGCCTATAATGTAGATTAATTTCTACATGCTTTATAATTATTTGATCTATAATATACTATTCAATATGTATTTATCTGATGGAGAACTTGTTAATAAGCACCAGATTCTATTTCGAGTGATGTTAATAATAACTTAACGGCAAAAGGTGTCTGATAACAATATTTGCTGCACTTTTGCAAAAATTTAAGGTGCTTATGCAATTTAAAAATCTATTACTTTTTTTTATGGTGTTTACGGGTTGCGTCTTTAAGGGCCTGACTCAGGAAACCACATCAGAGATTCAGGGTGTAGTACAAGATGCCACAGGTGCAGGTTTGCAAGGGGCAACGGTAGTGGCAGTGCATGTGCCTTCCGGAACGCACTACGCAACCACTACCCGTAAAGATGGTCTTTACAATTTACCAAATGCAAGGGTAGGCGGACCATATACTGTAACTGCCAGCTTTGTGGGCTTTAGCGAAGAAAAGTTAGACAATATTACGCTGCTTCTGGGCCAGGATTATAAAGCGGATTTTAAGCTGCAAAGCCAGTCGCAGCAACTGACAGAAGTAGTGGTAACCGGCAGCCGTCAGGGAAAAGTATTTAACACCAGCCATACCGGTAGCCAGGAAATTGTAAACCGCACACAAATTGAGCGTTTGCCAACTATCAACCGTTCATTGCAGGATTTTACACGGCTTACCCCTACTGCAAACGGCTTGGCTTTTGCAGGGCAAAGCAACCAATATAATAACGTTACTGTTGACGGTGCTAACTTCAATAACTCATTTGGTTTATCCTCTACTTTAGGCGGACAAACTAATTCGCAGCCCATAAGCCTGGATGCTATTGAGCAAATTCAGGTTAACATTTCTCCATATGATGTTAGGCAGGGTGCTTTTTCCGGTGCCGGTATTAATTCGGTTACCCGAAGCGGTACTAATGAAGTAAAAGGTTCGGTGTATACCTATATCAGAACACCGGGTTTACAGGGCTATAAAGTAGGCGATGTTACGGTGCCTAAGCAAAACTATAGTTACAACCTTCGTGGTTTTTCTGTTGGCGGTCCTATTATCAGAAACAAACTATTCTTTTTCGTAAGTGGTGAGTCGGAAAGACTGACGCAACCAGGCACTAACTATATTGCGTCCGATGCCAGCCATCAACCAAATGGGGTAAGCGTATCCAATGCCAATGCCGATACGTTGAATGCGTTGAAAAAGTTTTTAATGGATACCTATCATTATGACCCCGGTGTGTATGAAGGATATAGTTATAAAACACAAAGCGATAAAATAACAGCGAAAATTGACTGGAACATTAATGAGAAGAATACATTTACTATCAAGTACAATTATTTAAAATCTTCCAGAAATGTCCCTCCAAGCAACAGCGGCTCTGTAAACACTTCTTACGGACGTGCAGCCGGTCAATATGCGTTACCTTTTACCAGTAGCGGATATACCATTAATAATAACTTCAACATTCTTATTGCCGAATTAAATTCACGTATCAGCAACAAAATCTCCAACAAATTGCAAGTGGGTTTTACCGCATTGCGTGATTTCCGGTCTGCTGCATCCCCTTCTGCCTTTCCTTTGGTTGATATATTGGATGGTAACGGCAACCCTTATACGTCTTTCGGATACGAGCAGTATACGTATGGAAACGTGTTGAATACAAATGTGTATCAGCTAAACGACATTTTTACTTTATATAAAGGAAGTCATGAAATAACGTTGGGTACACAAAATTCCATTAAGACATTTTCGAATGGTTTTTCTCCGGCTTACGAAGGGGTATATCGGTTTAATAGCCTTTCCGATTTCTATGCCAGCGCTGCCGGTACCAAACCTGCTGCCCGTTACGACCTTTCCTATTCATTAACTAAAGATGGTTCGTTCCCGCTGGTAGGGCCAAAAGAAACCGATTTAGGATTTTTTGCACAAGACAAATGGAGAGCCACCCACAACTTTACACTTACCTATGGTTTAAGAGTGGATGCGCCGCTTTATCAAAATACATTCTTCTACAACCCGGTAGTAGATACTTTAACTAAATTCAGAAATGGTATTCATGTAAATACCGGCCAGAAGCCTGGAACCAACGTATTGGTATCACCAAGAGTTGGTTTTAACTGGGATGTAAAAGGCAATCAACAAACGCAGTTGCGCGGTGGTGTGGGTTTATTTGCCGGTCCGCCGCCATTTGTATGGATCAGCAACCAGGCCAGCAACAGTGGTGTAGCCTTCTTTGGTTCTATCAGCAATGGTGCAGGTTATGTATTTAACCCGGATGTAAATGCTTACCGGCCTACCGGTATATCTTCTGCCTTAGGCAAATCGTATAGCCTCAATATTACCGATCCGAATTTTAAATATCCACAAGCTTTAAAATCCAGCTTTGCTGTTGACCAAAAGCTTCCCGGAAACTTTATTGTGACACTGGAAGGCACTTATGCAAAAGATGTAAATGCTGCTTTTTTCCAGAATATCAATTTGCCTGCAACCGGAATTACTTTAGCCGGTGCCGATAACAGGATCCGGTACAACTCCGGTACTAATACACCTACACAAATTTATCCGTTAGACAGTAGTAAAGCGGCATCTGTAACCAATCCCAATATTGGTAATGCTATTTATATGACCAATGTAAATAAGGGTTTTGCATACACTGCTACTATCCAGGTGCAAAAGAACTTCCGCAACTTGTATTTAAATGTAGCTTACACCTACAGCAAGTCTAAAGATGTGATGACCGGCGGTTCTACAGCATCAACCATGTGGGGCTCTAAACCTACAGTTGGTGATCCAAACACACCGGAGTTAGGATATTCAAACGCTTATTTGCCACACCGCATTATTGCTTCTGCATATTATAGAAAAGAGTATGCAAAACATTTTGCTACCTCAGTAGGATTATTTTTTGAAGCAGCACCATCCGGTACAGAATCATACGTGTATAATGGTGATCTGAATGGTGATGGCTTCTTTTCAAATGATCTGATTTATATTCCAAGAAATGCTTCTGAAATTGTATTGGAAAGCAGCGCTAAAGTTGGCGGTGTTGCTGATACGCGTACTCCTGAAGAAATATGGAATGAGGTGGATAACTTCATTAATAACAATCATTACTTAAGCAAGCACCGTGGCGAATATGCACAACGTAATGCCGCCATCGATCCGTGGTTTAAAAGATTGGATTTGAATGTGACACAGGACATTTATTTAGTGACACCCAATAAGCAGCGCCACACACTAAGGTTTTCTATAGATATTACCAACCTGGGTAATTTAATCAATAGCAACTGGGGTGTTTACCAGGGAGCAAGCGTTACCAGCTTTTTGAAATATGATAAACTGGCAGCAGATGGCAGAACGCCGATCTTCTCGTTCCCATATGCCAACGGAGTGAGCCAGGTGCCGTATACCAAATCCTATCAAAATAATATCAGTGCCATATCCCGCTGGCAGGCGCAGATAGGCATTCGCTATATTTTTAATTAAAGAAAATTGATTTTCCATCAAAGCCGGCTGTATACAGCCGGCTTTTTTATTAAAAGAAGCAGCAATCATACTTGTATAATTTAAATTACACGTATGCGGTATTAAGTTTTTATAAACAACAACCGCATTAAACAACAAAACTTAAGTTTGTGCTTTGTAAACATTCAGTAACACCCTTAGGTTATGAAAATTGTTCTTACAGCTATTGGTACATTCTTCTCGCTGATATCGCTGGCACAAGCACCGCCTGCATTACAGCAGCAATTAAATAAGCATACCGTTAAATTGCCCAATGGCTGGAGTTTATCACCGACAGGCCATTCCTTACCACTGGGAGATCTGCCTTTGAATATGGCTGTTTCCTCTACCAAAAAATATATAGCTGTTACCAATAATGGCCAGAGTGTGCAAAGCATTCAACTGATTGATCCTATTCATGAAAAAGTTTTAGATAACATTGTTATTCCTAAATCGTGGTATGGGTTAAAATTCTCGAAAGATGAAAAGTACCTATATGCCTCCGGCGGTAATGATAACTGGATTCTTCAATATAAAATCAATCAAAATAAATTACAATTAAACGACTCAATCAAGTTGGGAAAAAAGTGGCCTGAAAAGATTTTACCCACCGGTATTGAAGTAGATGACGCGAAACATCTTTTATATGTAACCACTGCGGATAACCGTTCGCTTTATATCATTGATCTGAAATCAAAAAGCATAATAAAGCAGTTGCCGCTTGAAGCGGAAGCCTATATGTGTTTGCTGTCGCCGGATAAAAGGATATTGTTTATTTCACTATGGGGCGGCAATAAGATTTTACTGTTTGATACGCAATTACAAACCATTACTAAAGAGATTGCTGTTGGAGCGCATCCCAATGAAATGGTGCTTTCAAAAAACGGCAGGTTTTTGTTTGTAACCAATGCCAATGATAACAGTGTGTCGATAGTAGATGTGGTAAAAGCAAAAACAATAGAATCGCTAAATACTGCCCTTTATCCCGATGCGCCGGCAGGTACTACCAGCAACGGGCTGGCATTATCGGCCAATGAAAAGCGGTTATATGTGGCTAATGCTGATAATAATTGTTTGGCTGTTTTTGATGTATCAGCGCCGGGAAATAGTAAGGCAAAAGGCTTTGTTCCGGTAGGATGGTATCCTACCAATATAAAAATAATCGGCAACAAATTATTTGTAACCAATGGCAAAGGCTTCTCTTCTTTTGCCAATCCTCAAGGTCCCAACCCGGTTCGCAGCGATGAAAAAGTAGATTTTGAAAAAGGCGATACTTCTAACGTACAGTATATAGCCGGATTATTTAAAGGAACCTTATCTATAATCAACGAACCTTCAGGCCAGGCGCTGGCAGTTTATTCTAAAAAAGTATATGCCAACACACCTTACACCAAAAAGTCGGAAGTGTATGCAACAGGCGAAGCCGGCAATCCGATACCGGAAAAAGTAGGAGCGCCTTCGCCTATCAAATATGTGTTTTATATTATTAAAGAAAACAGAACGTATGACCAGGTTTTGGGCGATATGTCGCAAGGGAATGGTGATACCAGTTTGGTGCTGTTCGGTAAAAAAATTACACCTAATGAACACGCCATTGCGCAACAGTTTGTGCTGCTGGATAACTTGTATGCAGATGGTGAGGTAAGTGCCGATGGGCACAACTGGAGCACCTCGGCTTATGCCACGGATTACCTGGAAAAAACATGGCCTACCAGCTATGGAGGAAGAGGAGGCGATTATTCGGCTGAAGGAAATAAACCCATTGCCAGTGCTAACAAAGGTTTTATATGGGATTATTGTAAACGGGCAGGTATCAGCTATAGAACGTATGGCGAGTTTGCAGATAATTACAAACCAAATATACCTGTATTAAAAAATCATTATTGTCCTTACTTTACCAGTTGGGATCAAAAAGTACGGGATACTACCCGCTATAATCAATGGCAACGGGAGTTTGATTCATTGCTTCAACACAATGCGGTACCGCAGTTAAATACGTTGCGCTTTATTAATGACCATACAGAAGGATTGGTGCCTAACCGCCCCACACCTTTTGCTCATGTAGCGGACAACGATTATGCAGTAGGGTTATTTGTAGAGCATCTTTCTAAAAGCACTATCTGGCAGCAAAGCGTTGTGTTTATTATTGAAGATGATGCACAGAATGGGCCGGATCATGTGGATGCCCATCGTACCACTGCCTATGTAGCAGGAGGTTTTGTAAAACGGAATTTTGTGGATCATACGATGTATTCCACTTCTTCCATATTACATACAATTGAGTTGATCTTAGGATTGCCGCCAATGAGCCAGTACGATGCGGCTGCCACGCCTATGTGGCACAGCTTTTCGAAGCAGCCCGATGCCACTGGTTTTACTGCGCTGCCACCGCAGATTGATATTACCGAAAAAAATTCCAGCCAATCGGCCAGTGCCAGGTTAAGTATGAAGTTTGATTTTTCGAAAGAAGACCGTGCGCCGGATCTATTATTTAACGAAGTGATTTGGAAAGCTGTAAAAGGTGAAGCTGCTATAATGCCATCGCCAAAAAGAAGCGCTTTCTTAAACGTGCATTCGCAAACAGAAAAAGAGGATTAAATGAAAAGGTTTTAATTACCGAAATATCTTCATAATTAAAACCTTTTTGATATTAGTTAAGAATCACAAAAGCTCAATAGCTTTTGCACAATGATTTGAAAACTTTTAAACTCCGGTGGTTTTGTAATCATTTCCACACCATATTTTTTACAAAAAGTTTTGTCAAGCACACTGTTGGAAGTGGTGAACATTACTACCGGTATCTCGTCAAAATCTTTATTGCTTTTAATAATGGAAAGTGTTTCCCTACCATCGAGTATGGGCATATTCATATCAAGAATAATAAGGCATGGAAACTCGGAAGTTCCCTTTAACTTCTGTAAATAATCAAGTGCCTTTTGCCCGTCTTGTACTTCTATGATATTATAGTTGTGGCTGGTTTTCCCAAGCACTTCCCGCATAATCATCATATCATCCGGATCATCATCTGCCCAAAGAATGGTTTTCTTTTTCATATGGTTACTTATTCAGGTTCACAAATCAGGTACTACAGTAAGCCTTGGAGGGTTTTCTGAAGGGGTTGGATTAAAGTGGTGCAAAAGTAGATGTTGCACCACCAGGTGTATATAGTATTCGGCGACTGGTGCAAAATGGTCGTTGAATATGATGTGTCTTAGTTTCTTAACACTTTCTTAAGTAAGGGGGTGAATGAATATGGGTTTCTACTTACTACTCATTTTTAGCAGCAGAAATAAATTTTTACGATTGCATTTTTTAAAGGAAATATTTATTTTTCCATTTACATCTTAATCCATACTATATGAAAATAATTTACTCACAAACTTTCGCTGATACGCTTGCTCAAAAACAAAAGTTTTTCCAGGCACTTTTCCATTCTAAAGTATTCAGGGCTTTTTCAATTGTTCTTTTATTCATTTTATCCGTTTTACTGGCCTGTATGGTTGTAAATATTCATAGCAATTAATAGATTATTTTGAAGGAGATTGCCTGATTTTAAAATTTGCAACCCTCGCTGGTATAAAATTTAAAGACAATAATTATTGTTTAGATTCTATACCACTTGGGCAATTTCATGTCATACTTAATTGTAGCATTAAAAGCTGTAGGCGCCCTGCTTATTGGCTATGCCAGTTGTTTGCTGTTTTATAGGTTTGTATGGGATGTATTGGTAAAACAATATAGCCTTAGCAATAAAGCAAGGATACTATATGTAAGTTATGTGTTGATGGCATTTGAACTCTTTCTCGGGGCCGGGTTGTTAACCACATTAGCTTCTCCTTCGTGGAGTGATATTGGAAAGTTAGTAGCCATTGCTGTACTAAGAACCGTATTGAAATATGCACTGAAAAGAGAAATGAATTACCAGCAAAAACAAGCGTAAACTTTATTTTAAATACATATACTAAAGCAATTTTCTAATAGTCACATACTGCAGGATTCATTGGCGTGGCAAAGCTTTTGTAAATAAAAAGAACATGCGTGAAATAGCGGAAGTAGTTGCAAGGTATATTAGTAACGGCGTCGAAGTAGTTGCCGCTTTAGTAATTGGCGGCGCTTTGCTATTAGTGGTTTATAGATATATCGTAACACTATTTACCACACCGCCTAAGTATACTAACCAGGCTATCCGTATAGAATTTGGCAGCGCCGTAGCGGTAGCGCTGGAACTTTTATTAGGAGCCGATGTACTATCAACCGCCGTGGCGCCTACCTGGAACGATATTGGAAAATTAGCCGCTATAGCGGTGTTGCGTACCGCATTGAACTACTTCCTCGAAAAAGAGTTAAAGAACAGTAAAGAAAACAATACATTCAACCCGACACACGAGGAGAATTTGCAGGTGTAATGAAAAGGATATTAATTTTAATTTTCCTCATATCTGCAAGGAAGATGGCCGGTGGTCCTTCAATAGTTTTATGGCTCCATCGGGTATTTTAATCCAATTTGTTTTCTTACTTCGGTCATTATTTCCTGTAGTTCCCTGCTTCGGGAGTGCGGCATCATCTTATTCTCTATATCACCTTTTAGAATATCATCGGTAGCCTGCTGCATTTCATAATTATATCCATTGGTGTTTCGTCCGTCCTCGAACGTTTCTATTAACTGGTGTTCGGAATTGTATAGCAAGGCAGTGGTGGCTTTAAAAAAATCGGGAATTTCAATAGATCCCTTATCGCCAAAAATAGACGCCTTGTTACTTGTTTTAATAGCAAGCGATGTTAGTAAAACTGCGGCAACCGTATCATATTGAAAAATCATACTGGTCGTTTCGTCCACACCCGTACGCGTCATACAGGCGGATGCCTTAATACTATTGGGTTTCTGATTTAAAAAATAGGTAGCCAGGGCAATGGGGTAAATTCCAAGGTCTAATAAAGCTCCACCTGCCAACGATGGATTGTACATCCGTCCTTTTGGATCGTACTCCATTGGAAAACTAAAATCAGCTTGTATGGCTTTGACGGTTCCAATTCTTCCTTCATTCAGCCATTGTTTTGCTTTTTGCAGGGCAGGTAAAAAGTACGTCCACATGGCTTCCATTAAAAAAACATTTTTTTCTTTTGATATCGTAGCCAGTGTATTGAACTGCGTGTCATTAATGGTTATGGGCTTTTCGCACAATACGGCTTTACCATGCTGCAGGCAGGCCATGCTTTGTTCGTAATGAAAATTATGAGTGGTAGCAATATATACGGCGTCTACCAAATTGCTTTGATACAATTCGTTATAAGTAAATGCCTGCGGAACACCATATTGTGCTGCAAAAGCTGCTGCGCGGTTAGTATCGCTGGCTGCTACCGCTACCAGTTCTGCACCGTGTATGGCTGTAAAATCCTGTGCAAATTTGTGTGCTATTTTCCCGGCTCCCAATATGGCCCACCGTACTTTGCTTTTGTCTTGCATGTTCATTGTATTTATTAGGATAGCCAATTTAAAGCGATAATTTGTTTTAATGATATTTTGTTTTTACAACCTTCTGTATTTAAAAAGTTTGATGCCCTACACTATATGATAGTATCTTTCAACTATCTAATTAAATATAACGGATATGGAACAAGCTGTTATGAATTCAATGATGGAAAGCATATTTTCAGCTATCGAAAAAATGATTCCCACCTATATGGCCAATGAAGTAGATAAAAGGATTGCGAATGGAAATGTAGCCATTTGCATTATAGATCCGGCAGGGCGGGTATATGGAAAGCTGTGGGGTGGCAACCAAATCAGGAACCGCCAATCGTACCAGGTAGCCTGGGTCAAAGCCAGCCAGGTATGGATTACCGGCTTAAAAACCGGTGAATATGAAAAGCTGGTTTTCAGCGGGCAGGTAGATGAAGAACAATATGGTATTGAACGGCCTGATCTTATAGGGTGGGAAGGTGGACAGCCTGTAACCTTGTATGATGGAACGATCCTCTCCATTGGCTTTAGTGGCTTCCGAGGTATTGTTGACCTTGAAATTGTTGTAAAAGCATTTGAATCTATAGATTTTGGCAAATCTATTCCCGCCGGAAAGTAAAAACAAGCTGCTGTTTAAGGCTTTTCGCAGTATTACAAACTTATTTTAAGTAAGCATTAGCATTTGCAGCAACTAAAAATTTTGCAAGGAATAGAGAGTTGCATATATTTGCTAACGGTGTTATAATTTCTAACAAAGGTAAAAATGGGAATAGCAGAACGAAAATCGAGGCAAAAAGAAGAAGTGCGTTGCTCTATACTAAAAGCCTCCTGGCAATTGGTATTGGACGACGGCTGGCAGGCGCTTTCCATCAGGAAAATTGCGGATGCTATCGAATACAGTGTACCCGTTATTTACGACCATTTTGAAAATAAGGAAGCCATATTGTTGGAGTTTACCAGGCGGGGGTTTCAATTGTTGAATGAGGAGTTGATAAAAGCCAGGGATGCACATAAAAAGCCGGAGCTTCAACTGGAGGCCATAGCCTATGCGTACTGGAACTTTGCTTTTAAAAATAAAGAGTATTACCAACTCATGTATGGCTTAGGCATGCCCAGCTGCGAAACCGTAAAGAAGATAGATGAGCTAAATACATTTACTGAACTGCTGCTGGATATTGTAAAACAGCTTATTGGGAAAAGCAATCACCCGGCGGTAGATCCTTTTTTAAAAATGCATACGTTCTGGTCTATGCTGCATGGCCTTATATCTATTAATATGCTTGGAAAAGAAAATTCGCGGGATGAAATGAACGCAAGGATTTTAAAAGATTTTATAACCGGGTTTATTTCAGGTATTAAAGAATAATATTTTTTTTGCTTAAAGTTCTAACAGTGTTAGAAAATATAATAATGATAAAATTAATAATATGGATTTGATTAATGCACTCAACTGGCGCTATGCCACTAAAAGAATGACCGGCCAAAAAGTGCCGCAGGAAAAGATTGAAACTATTTTGGAAGCCACCCGTCTCTCGGCCTCTTCTATGGGGTTGCAGCCTTATACTATTTTGGTGATAGAAAATGAGGAGCTGAAAAAGAAAATACAACCGGCTGCTTATAATCAGCCACAAATTGTAGAAGCTTCCCACCTGTTGGTTTTTACTGCATGGAATGATATTACCCAAAAGCAGGTAGATGATTATATCATCCATATAGCGGAAGTGCGTGGTGTTTCTGAAGAAAGCTTAAACAGCTTTAAAGCGGCTTTTCAAAATATAATAAACCGCCCACAGGAAGAAAAGTACCAGTGGGCCGCACGGCAGGCCTATATAGCCTTTGGTACTGCCATTGCAGCTGCAGCATTGGAAAAGATTGATGCTACGCCGATGGAGGGTTTTAATGCAGAAGCCATGGATGCACTGTTGAATTTGAAAGAACAAGGCCTGCGGAGCGTAACCATATTGGCATTGGGATATCGTGATGCGGAAAAGGACTTTTTAGCTGGTGCTAAAAAAGTACGCAGGGAAAAAGAAAACCTCATAGTGGAGCTGGTATAAATCTTAAAACGAATAATAAAAAATCTATGAAGAGCATACGGGCTATATACAGGGCCGGGTATACCGATTACGAAGGGCTGGATACCTACCGGGCCATGCCTACCCGCAATGTGCCTATTGACGCACTGGAACCTTTTATTTTTTTAAACCATCATGGGCCACAGGTGTATCCCAGCCATAACGAAGGTTTGCCTTTTGGGCCTCACCCGCATAAAGGGTTCGAAACCGTTACGTTTATTGTAGAAGGGAGTTTGGTGCATAAAGACAGTACCGGTTTCACCAGCAATATCGAAGCAGGTGGTGTGCAATGGATGACAGCGGGTAAAGGTATTATTCACTCGGAAACATCGTCAGAAGAGTTCAAAGAAAATGGCGGCGGTATCGAAATATTACAATTATGGGTCAATCTCCCTTCGCGTTTAAAAAATGCAGCTCCCGCCTATATTGGGTTGCAAAAACCTCAAATTCCGGAACTCCTTTTTGATGAAGGAAAAGTAACGGTTAACCTCGTAGCCGGTGCATGGGATGGCACAAAAGCACCGGTACAATCCTTATCCGATGTTCAGCTTTTCAGCATTGCTTTCAAAAAAGCAGGCAAGCTGCAATTAAATGTGCCCCCTGCTAAAACCGTTTTGTTTTATGTAATCAAAGGCCACGTTTCGGTAAATGGAAGCGAAGCGGAAACACACGACCTGGTAGAATTTGATAAAGACGGGGACACTATAGAAGTGACTGCATTGGAAGACGCACTTATTTTATTTGGATATGCCAATCCAAGCAATGAAACAATTGTAGCGCATGGACCTTTTGTGATGAACTCTCAGGAAGAAATACGCCAGGCGTTTGTAGATTATCAGCAGGGGAAACTGGGCGTTTGGCAGGATTAAGCAGCTACCCGCAACAATTTTAAAAAACAATTAACTAAACTTCTAATTAATAAAAAGTTATGACAACTACAAAATGGGTTTTAGATCCCTCACACAGCGAATTAGGCTTTAAAATAAAGCATTTGATGATTAGTAACGTTTCTGGCAGCTTCACCAATTTTGATGTGCAGACAGAAACCAGCAATGATGATTTCAGCAAAGCCTCCGTTGTTGCCAACGTAGAAGTGGCCTCTATTAATACCAATAATGCCCAACGCGATGAACATTTGCGCAATGCTGACTTTTTTGAAGTACCATTGCACCCACAAATTACATTCAAATCCAGCAAGGTGGAGAAAACGGACGGCAATACGTTTAACCTTTATGGTGATTTAACTATAAAGGATATTACAAAACCTATAAAGCTGGTAGTAGAATACAGCGGTATGGTAAAAGATCCGTGGGGAAATGTAAAAGCCGGGTTTACCATTAATGGAAAAATGAACCGTAAGGACTGGGGTATTAATTACAATGCCGCATTGGAAACCGGCGGTATCATGCTGGGTGAAGAAGTGAAAATTAATGGCGAGGTGCAATTGGTAAAGCAGGCGTAGGTTTTTGATGCAAGGCTATAAAGTTGGAATATATATTGTAAAGCAATGCTTTAATAAAAACAAGCGTCATGCAAACAGTTGATAGCACTTATGTGTTGATATAGCAGGCGCTTGTTTTTAAAAGAATATGAGGAGAAAGCAATAGTGATGATCGCAACCCGAAAGAAAACCAATACCGTGGCCCGTTAATTATAGTATAACCCATATGAAGGATATTATAATAATTGAAAGATTTAAAGAACTGTAAAAGCAAAAA
>JAICHT010000028.1 GCA_025924755.1 Chitinophagaceae bacterium
AATCAGCCTTCGGTGTACTATTTAAAACCCACGGCAACCAGCTTTTGCCTGTTGAAGGTTGGCTTAATACCGCATCTAAATCGTTTACCAATGCTTTGGCAACATTGGCTTCAGCTGCCGTATCGGTCCATACCAATGTGAGTTTTATTTGGCTGGTATGTGCAGGAATCATCAATGAAAAATTCTTTGTTTCATTATTGCTGATTGTTCCTTCTATGAACCGGTTTTCTATGAGCGTTTTCAAAGCGGCTTCCGTATTCAAACTTCCATATCCCGATTGGTAGTCAATACCCTTTACGCCTATATCATCGGCTCCGTTCAACAGCGCCGATTTGACAAGTGAGGCTGAAGGTAACTGGTTAGCATGCGTTGTTTTATATGCCTGCTGCAAAAGGGCCACCGTGCCGGAAAGCAGTGCCGCCGCACCGGAACTTCCGTCTTCTCCAAATGCTACCAGTTCCGGCTTTATGCGCCCATCGAAAGCAGGGCCTTTGGAACTTAAGGGAAGCACGTTGTAAAAAGAATCAATATGGCCAACGGTGATATTATTTTTTGCCATTTTAAAACTTCCGGTAAGATTGGCAAAGGTGGTAAGATTAGCATAGGCACCGTCCGGAGCAGCACTGGTACCGGAATTGCCAGCAGAAAAGATATGCACAAGGGAAGGATTGTTCCATACATTCATATCATAGGCAGCTGCATCAGCGCCGTAATAATTTTCTATAGCCGTTCCATACGAATGGTTTTGAAAAGAAATATTAAAATGACGATATACAGAATCGGGATCTGGTAACAACACCGCAAAATCGGAAGACCCTAATATAGCACCCGGCGCTACACCCTTTGCAAAAGGAGAAGAATTACCGGCACCAGCAATAATAGTAGCCATAATAGCCGCATGCGACGACTGTGTTTTGGCTGCAATACCACTATGAAAAAAACGGCCTCTGATATCAATATCTGTCGTATCAAATTGCTGCTCTTTCACAGAACCGTGTATCGAACTTCCATCAATTAATGGCGTATTGTTATGTGCCACATTTATTTTATTGGTTGATAAATCAAATGCCCCGGTAGTTAGTTCTTCTTTAGGTTTTCGCACCACATCTGCAAAATTGATTGCATCATCAAGAGTGTTTTTAAGATCGCCAATAGTTGTTCGTACGATCAAGGTATGAGAAGGTGCATACGCATATAGCAGCCTGCTGTTTTTCAGGTGCGGTTTGTTATCAGCTTTTACGGAAACAATGATATCTATACTGTCTTTCGGCTCTTTTTTTTCTACGAGCCTTTGCAAAAGGGGCGATAATCGTTTATCGGCAAATAGGTCATTTCTTTGGCACAAACCTTTAGCATTTAGAGATACAAAAAGTAAAAAAAGTAATGTGCGCTGCATAAGTAGTAAAGCAATATACTTATATATAGCTTAAGGTAGGGTATAGTACTAATACCAAGGACGTTTACGTGCAAAAAGCCAAGGAAAATTATTGCAACAGGGTTACACAAATAAATTCGTTAAAACAGCTTAACACTTCGTAAATTCAATGACAGCATCGATTGTTTTAATATTCCTGTTACTTAATAAAAATTAAAAGATATTCTTACAAAGCAGTATGCAAAAAAAATTTCTCGATTTATACAGTTCACATTAAGCCATCGCATTTAAACCTTAAACAAACATAACACATGAAAACACTTTTAAATTTAGCCGGTGTCGCCTGCATCAGTGCATTAGTATTTACAGCATGTAAAAAAAATGTAGCAGAAACAGTAGTACAAGAGGAAGTTTCCAGCGCTGTTTTATCTAAAATCCAAAACCTGGGCTTTAGTACACAAGGTGTACATAAAGTAGCCAACGGATACCTGGTAGAAGGCGATATTACCCTGACAGATGAGAACTTAAATGTTCCGTCCTCCTCTCCTAATCTTATTATTGCCAGTGAAGAACAGTACCGAACCACAAACCTGGTAACACGTTTACCCAGAACTATTACTGTTTCCGTTACCAATCTTCCTACCGTATATTCTGATGCAACAAACAATGCTATCAACCGTTATAATAATCAGCATCTTGGAATCACTTTTCAGCGGGTATCTTCCGGAGGAAATATTGACATTATAGGATTTAATCAAGGCCCTTCGGGTGGTTATATTACGTTAGGTTCTTCCGGCTTCCCTACTGCTTCCGGCGATCCTTACAACCAGATTCAAATGAACACCAACGCACAAGCTTACGGCACCAATCCCGATCCGTTATATATGGCGTCTGTGATTCAGCACGAAATGGGCCATTGCATTGGTTTCCGCCATACCGACTATATGAACCGTGCATATAGCTGCGGTGGCCGTCACCAAAATGAAGGTTCTGCGGGTGTAGGTGCTATACTTATCCCCGGCACTCCATCAAAACCAGATGCCAACTCTTTTATGCTGGCCTGTTCCAATGGTACCAATCGTACATTCAATGCCAACGATTTAATTGCATTAAACTACTTATATTAAAATTTAGTAACCAAATAAAGAAAGCCGCTGTATGAGGAGCGGCTTTCTTTATTTAAGTATTTTAAAACAATACCGATGTAATTTTCCTGCAAAATCAAATGGAGTGGTGGCTTTTGTGATATCTTTTATTTTAGATGCTGCAATATTTTTTTCATCTAATTGAAACTTGCTGTAATTCGTACTAAAATATAAAACGCCACCTGTACTTAACAGCCGCATACAATCATTTATCAGCACTACGTGGTCTTGCTGAATATCTAAAAAATCATCCATTCGCTTACTATTGCTAAATGTAGGCGGGTCCATAATTATAATATCCGCACTATTTTCAGGCAAGGTTTTTAAATAGGTTTTCACATTGGCATGCACAGCCTGGTGTTTTGTATATTCCGGAAAGTTCAGTTGCATATTTCTTTCTGCCCATTGCAAATAGGTTTTCGATAAATCTACCGATACAATGCCTGAAGCCTTACCTGCTGCGGCATACACTGAAAAAGATCCGGTATAGCAAAATAAATTCAGCACTCTTTTATTAGCAGCATCGTCCCTAACCATTTGCCGGGTGATGCGATGGTCTAAAAACAAGCCCGTGTCCAGGTAATCGCTCAGGTTTACAATAAAGTGCAAGCCATTTTCAGCAACCTGAAATTCATTTTTCGATTCATTTATTTTTTGATACTGGCCCAGCCTGCCTTCCTTTCGCTGCCGTACTTTCAGAAAGATATTTTCTTTAGCGATACCTAAAACATCAACCATTACGTTTTTACAATCTTCCAGCCATTGTTCATGCGCTTCTTCTGATAAGCCATGATGGCGTTTATACTCAGCCACGTACAAATTACTTTCGTAAAATTCCAGCAAAAAAGGGTATTCGGGTAAATCATGGTCATATACCCGGTAACAACTGATATCCATTCTTTTAGCCTGCTTGCTTAAGTGCTTGTATACCTTGGTTAATCTGTTACGAAACATTAAAAGTTTGTCCGGGGAGTGTTGCATTGCCTTATTTTATAGAAATTTGTAGCTCGTAAATTTTACTACAAAAATACTCCTCCCATATGTATGCAATTGTGGATGTTGAAACCACGGGTGGCTATGCTGCTGCAAACGGTATTATTGAAATTTCCATCCAGGTTTTCGATGGGGAAACTATTATAGATCAATATGCCACATTAATAAATCCCGACCAGCATATACCCCGGTATATACAGGCCTTAACAGGCATTACCAATGATATGGTGAAGGAAGCGCCAAGGTTTAGCGAGGTGGCGCAAAAAATACATGCTCTCTTAGAAGAAAAAACTTTTGTAGCGCACAATGTAAATTTCGATTACTCTTTTGTAAAAAATCACCTGGAGTTTCATGGCTTTTCCCTGAATTGCAAAAAGCTTTGCACGGTCCGGTTATCAAGGCAAATTTTCCCGGGACTGCCTTCTTATAGCCTGGGCAACTTATGCCAATCCCTGGAAATAGAAATTAACAATAAGCACCGCGCCAGTGGAGATGCGGCAGCCACCGTATTACTTTTTCAAAAGTTATTGCAAAATGATACTAAAAATATAATTATCACAAGCCTTCATCGAAATTCAAAAGAGCAGGTATTACCCCCACATGTTCCCCGCCAGTGCTTTGAGCAATTACCCACCACACCGGGAGTATATTATTTTCACGATCAGAAAGGAAAGGTTATATACGTAGGGAAAGCCAAGAACATTAAAAGCCGTGTAAACAGCCATTTCAGCAATAATTCGGACAGCCGCCAACGCCAGAACTTTTTGCGAAATACCTATACCATCACTTTCAAGCCCTGTGCTACGGAACTGATGGCCTGCATACTGGAATCTACTGAAATAAAGCGGCTGTGGCCGGCCTTCAATAAGTCGCAAAAAACGCAGGAAGATGTATATGGCATTTATCATTATGAAGATCAAAATGGGTACCTGCGATTGGCTATTGATAAAAAGCGAAGGCACAGCAAGCCGGTTTATAGTTTTCATTATAAAATTGATGGGCATAACCGGCTGAAAAAATGGATAAAGGAATACCAGCTATGTCCGCGCCTGTGCTTTATACAAACAAGCGATGACCCTTGCGAAGGCATAAAAGAAGGACATTGTCACGGCGCCTGCGAGAAAAAAGAAACTGCTCAGGCATATAACGAACGGGTGCTTTTGGCCATTAACAGCTTAAGCGAAGAAGAAACCTATATTGTACTGGACAAAGGGTTACAAGACAATGAACAGTCCTGCATTATGGTGGAGAAAGGTTCCTTCTTTGGTATGGGCTATATCTCAAAAGAAACAGAAACAAAACAGGCTGCTGCGATCAAAGAGTTTTTGCAACCAATGAAAGATAACGCCGCCATTCGCCAACTAATAAAACGTTTTACAGAAAGGAATGCACAAAAAGTAATTTTTTATTCTGGATATTAATACACACTGCTGATTTAAGAAATACGAACAACCAGTTTCTGTTTACTTTTATAAGTATGAACGTTGATGTATTGATAGTAGGTCAGGGCATTTGCGGTACCCTGCTTTCGTGGTTTTTATATAAACAAAACAAGAGCTTTATTGTTATTGATCATGCGGCAGAAAACAGCTCGTCAAAAGTAGCGGCCGGCATTATAAACCCCATCACTGGCAGACGCTATGTATACACCTGGATGATTGAGGAAGTGATGCCTTTTGCTTTGGAAACCTACCAAAATTTAGGCGCTCATTTTAATAAGCAATATATCATTCCTAAAAGCATTATTGACTTTTTTCCGTCGGCCCAGATGCTGGATGCTTTTGCCACCCGCTTAACAGAAAATGACACGTTCCTGCACTCCTTCCCCGATCAAAACCGCTTCAACCAGTTTTTTAATTATGATTTTGGCTGTGGCGAAATCCGGCCGGCTTATATAGTGAACTTTCCATTACTGATGGCCGAATGGCGCAAACACTTAATAAATACACAATGCTTAAAAGCTGAAGAATTTATATTAAACGACCTGGTAGTAGATAAAGAGCAAGTGCGTTACCGAGATATTACGGCTCAAAAAATTATCATGTGCGATGGCATAGCGTCATTGCAAAACCCGTGGTTTCAGAATTTACCTTTTGCTCCTAATAAAGGCGAAGCATTGATTATAGAATGTAAAGAATTAACCAGGGAGCATATATTTAAAAAAGGAACCATGCTGGTGCCGTTGCCTGAGCAGCATCATTATTGGGTAGGGTCTAATTATCAATGGGAATTTGAAAATGACCAGCCGAGTGAACGATTTTACCAGCAAACAGTTGCGCATTTAAAGGCCTGGCTAAAGTTTCCATTCGAAGTGTTGTCGCATAAAGCAGCTATTCGCCCGGCCACGCTGGAGCGCAGGCCATTTGTAGGTTTTCATCCGCAATTTCCGTCTATCGGCATATTAAACGGCATGGGCACTAAAGGCAGTTCACTGGCGCCGTATTTTGCTCACCAGTTAGTGCAGCACCTCACCGGTCTGTCTACTATAGCTGCTGAAGCGGATGTGCAGCGTTTTAGCCGGTTGCTTTCAAAATAACTTGCTGAATTTTAATATAAAAAATAATAAAGCCTGCAGGTTGTAAAAAGTTAAAACTGAACAATATAAAAAACACAGTTCGCTAAGATTGTATCTTTAGCCGGTTATTTTCTCTTTACTATGAAGGCAACTTTTCTTATCATTTTTATCTTTTTGTGCAGTCTTGCTAAAGTAAATGCGCAAAATAAAATTGTTGCAAATGTTACCAACTTTCAAAATGATACCGGCCATTGCTTGGCTTGTTTGTTTAACAGTGCTGCTTCTTTCAATAATATAAGCGATAAGCCTTTTCAGTGCGTAGACGTACCTGTAAGAAACAAAGAGGCGCAAGTTGTATTTACCAATATTCCGGCTAATACCTATGCTATCTTTTTGTTTCATGACAAAAACAACAACCATAAGTTTGATAAAAATTTTGTAGGCATCCCAAAAGAAGGATATGGCGCTTCAAAGAACAACTTGCCTTTTGCCTGGGCTCCCAGCTTTGCCGACAATCAATTTTTTGTAAAAGAGAATACTGCAACTTACTTGTCAATCAAGCTCAGGAATCTTTTGAATTAAAAAGAACTGAATAGTAAAGTTCAATTTTATGTAATGGAAAACCGCCGCACATTATTGGTGCGCTTTTTTCGTTTATAGTATATGGAATCTTTTGTAGCAACTGATTCAATCGTTAGAAAGATATGGGGTAAAGCAGATACGATCCTTTTTATTTTTGCGGGTGCGGCTGCAGAGTTTGCGCTTAATAAGGCGGTGGACTGGCTTTATTTTACAGGCCGCCTTCCAGCCGATCCGTTGGGAAGATTATTTTCCACAGTTTCGTATGCCCACCAGATTATTTTTTCTGATATTGATAAAGCCAATAAGGCTATTGATAGAATGCGGATGATTCATTCGGCAGTAGAAGCCAGCCGCCAGGCAGCCATTCCCGACTGGGCATATCGCGATGTATTATTCATGCTTATTTATTATTCAATCGCGTCTTTTGAAGTAATGGAAAGGCCACTCACCGCTGGTGAAAAAGAAGAAGTGTTTGACGTATTTAAACGCGTAGGAGTCCGTATGGGTCTGAAAGATTTGCCTGCTCACTACAATGAATGGTTGCTGATGCGTGAGGATCACCTGAAAAATAATTTGCAAAAAAGTACTTATACTATTGACCTGTACCGGCAATACAAAAAACATCTAGGTTTTGCCGGGTACCAGTTGCTGCTGCAGGCACAGCTTTTAGTAGTGCCGCAGATAGTAAACAACTTATTATCGTTGGGAAAAAAATCTCTATCCGTGCCGGTTCTGAAAGGTTATAAATTGATAAGAATATTAAAACTTGACCGATTCCTGAAAGCAGCTATCCTGCCAGCCCAATATCAAGCCCAATTAAAAGCTTTAGACCGTGTATCAACCTAAACACAGCAAGCTAAAAGCATTTTTTGAATCACTTATTTTTCTTATCACCGATAGCAGATACATAACCACTAAAGGATATAGGATCGCGGTCTGCACTGGTAACCTGAAGCGAAGCATAGCCGTTGTCAAAAACACTGAGAATTAATTGCTGTACTTCCCTGGTATCTTTTGGCTTGATAATAACATCCCATTGCCCTTTTTTCTTTTCTTCTACTGAATAATCCGATTTAGTGGAGGTAAATCGGATACCTCCTTCTGCCGGGTTAACAGGTGCATTATAAGCCCTTCCAAAGTAAGGCAGATAAGTTGTAATAGTATCACCCGAAACCTTCATATCATATAATGAAGTTAGCTGCCTGAACGTTCCCCGCAAAGGTGTTACCGACTGCGCTCTGAAAACATATTTTTTAGAATCAATCATGTTTTTTATGCCGGCGTTGCTTTTTGTTTTTTGAGCAGATGAATTCTTTTGTGCATAGGTTACACCTATACCGGACACTGCAAAAAATAAAACCAACAGTAAAAATTTATAAAGTCTTTTTGGCGTTTTCATGTACTTGTATTTGTGTTTATAATATTGCCCAAATGCTGTACCACATAGCACTACAAAATAGTATTATTTGTTTTTGTAAACGTTAAACTTCATTCTTCATTTGGAACGATTAACTTTAATGCATACAATTTACCCATATCGGTTATGGTAAAACAACCTTTGCAAAAAATCTTCTGCTTCATTTTTACATTGTCTGTTTTAATAGTATCGGCACAGCAAAGCCAACAGGTTATTCCGCTATGGTCAAAAGGTGCTCCTGGGTTTGAAAGCCGCCGAAACGAACCAGAGCAGGCAAAAGACTATTGGGTAAAAAATATCAATAACCCATCGTTAACAGTTTACCTGCCGCCAAAGGATAAGGCCAACGGAACGGCTGTAATAATATGTCCCGGCGGTGGCCACCGTTTACTGGTTTACAATGCAGAAGGTGTAGAGCCTGCGCTTTATTTAAACAGCCTGGGCATAACCGCTTTTGTATTAAAGTACCGCCTGGCCCGTGAAGAAAATTCGCCATACTCACTTGACAAACAGCCCCGCGAAGATGCCTATAGGGCCATGCGTTTGGTACGTAGCAGGGCTAAGGAATGGAATATTGATACCGGCCGTATTGGTATGCTGGGGTTTTCTGCCGGCGGCGAGGTGGTGGCTACGGTAGCTTATGCACCGGGTAATGGCGATGCTACTGCTGCCGACCCAATAGACCGGGCAAACGGTAAACCTGATTTTCAAATGCTGGTATATCCCGGGCCGTTAGGAATACCAGAAACGGTTCCTGCCGATGCGCCACCGGCTTTTCTGCTTGCGGCAGATGATGATACCTGCTGCTCCGTAACGGTGGTGAGTTTATTACAAAAGTACCGCGCAGCCAAAGTGCCAGTAGAAGCGCATATTTACACGCATGGCGATCATGGTTTTAATATGGGCAAACGTTCAAAACTGGCTTCTATAAACTCCTGGCCACAGCGTATGGCCGATTGGCTGTCTGATAACAATTGGTTGAACAAAACACCTGCTGCAGCCGTTAAAAAATAAGAAGCGGCAGCTTTTAACAAGGTCTGAATTTTGAATATATAACCGCGTAACAAAAATGACAATATGAAAAAATTTTTATCAGTTAGGAACTTATTAATAGCCAGTACATTTTTATTGGCTGTATTTACCATCACTTCCTGCACCACCAGGCGCCGTAGTATAGCAGTGGAACAAGGCTGGGATTTATTGGGAGAAAGAAAAGTGAACTTTGTAAAAGACAAGGATGATTTCCCCGTTCAAGACCACAACAAATTTACTGCCGTTCGATTTAGAGTGGAAGACCGCGATATACACCTGAGCAACCTTAAAATTTATTTCGAAAACGGTGATAAGCTCGAACCAATGGTAGATGATATTATTACAGCTGGCCAATCGAGCAGGCTGATAGAAATCGGCGCAGAAGGAAGGTATATCGACCATATAGAATTTAGCTACCGCACTACCGGCAACATACTTAAAGGCCGCGCAGATGTATTGGTATTTGGCAAGCGCTATTCCTCTTATTAAAGTTGATTTATTGAAATCATTTTTACAGCGCAGGTATTTGATACTTGCGCTTTTTATTTGTACTATCCTTGCGCTGTAACAATGATTTCTACAGCAGTTACCAGTTTAAGAATAAATTTTAAACAACTAACTATCAGAAAGTATTAGCATCCTTATTTAAATTTCCTTTTCTTGCGCCCTCATTATTGAATTATGTTTTTCATACTCTCTAAAATTTTATTTTATATAGTAATGCCGCTTACGTGGATATTGCTTATTTTATTTTTTGCATTATTTACAAAAAGTGAAAGAAAAAGAAAAGTGGCGTTGATTCTTGTTACTGTTCTCCTATGCATTTTCACCAATCCTTTTTTTTCGAACGAAGCGTGGTTGCTGTGGGAGGTTCCGCCTACACCCGTTGCAACTTTAGCGCACTATGATGCGGCAATTATATTAACGGGCATTACCAATCAGGAGAAATCACCACACGACCGCATTTATACTGCTGCAGGTGCTGACCGTTTTTTGCATCCGCTTCAATTGTATAAACAAGGTTTGGTAAAGAAGATAATCATTTCCGGGGGCTCCGGTTCATTGTTAAAAAAGTATTCGAGTGAAGCGGCAGAAATAAAACAGGTTTTAGTATATGCCGGTGTTCCGGAGACTGCCATTCTTGTAGAAGATAAAAGCAGGAACACACATGAAAATGCCCAATTTACCAAGGCCTTATTGCTGCAACATCCGGAGTTGCAAAAGTTGCTGCTGGTTACATCAGCGTTTCATATGAGGCGGGCAGCAGGATGTTTCAAAAAAGAAGGAGTTCCTGTTATTCCTTTTAGTACGGATTTCTATACCATGGACAGAGGTTTTACTCCTGATAAATTGATAATACCCAGTGAAGAATGCTTATACCACTGGCAAAAGCTTTTTCATGAAATAGTGGGTTATGTAGTATATCGCATTATGGGCTATTGCTAAATAGCCACTTAGTATTTTATATTACGCATGCTTTTTCAACAAGAAGAAAAGGCTGAGCGAAGCCGCTACAGACATACTTTGTTGTAATGCCCTGCTCTTTGTATTTGCTCTCGTTTCCTGCAGTGCATATGCCGATAAACGACCCTGCATAGCGGCAAGAACGGCTGCCTCAAAATCGAGCAGTGCACTGGTGATGAATTTATCTTTTTTAAAAGCAGCTCCGTTGGTATGAGCAATATGCAGCATTACCCTGGTATCAGTATCGCTTAATGCCAAAACAGATACGTCTACATAATACTGGATGGAATCAGAAAGCAGGTCATAAGTAAATCTCCAGGAAGGGGCTACCGAATTTTCGCTTAGGAATCTAATATGGCTTACAGATTGCGGAATAGCCAGTATGGTTTGCAGCGCATCTTTTTCCGAAGCAGTTACAAAGAAATCTTTGGAAAGAAAGGTTTGTTTTGACATGGCTTTTCAATTATTGGTTAATAAGAATGCAATCGTTTTAATTGCAGATTAAAGGTAGAATGCAATTAATGAAAATGCAATCGGTGATAAACTTATAAAACCCTTAGTAAAAACACAGACGCTATATAAGGGTAAATAATAAGCAAAGCTTACACAGGTATATACGTTGTTAATAGCCTTCATATTTATCCCTGTCAAATTCAACTACTTCTCCGGCAGGTAAATAAAATTATTAATATAACCCATTAGCTTTCAGGATGCGGATCATCCATCATACTTTCCTTTTTGAGCCCGTCAAATATTTGCCAGCTAAGGTTTTTATCCTTAATTATATCCGCAGAAGTACTGATTACCGGGCCAGGTTGCCTGGAAAAAGACGGGCTGCCCCCTTGAATATAAGGCCATCCTTCTTTTGAATAAAGCACACGATCCATACACATTTTGCGAAGTACTTTATCTGTACCCCGGATAAATGGTTCAGCAGCATCCACTGCATGATATATTATCCAGTCGTTCCCCACTGCATCTGTAACTATACAGTTTTGGCCGCAAGCACCCCAATGTGCATTTGGTTTAAGAACTATATGGTTGCCGGGTATTTTTATAAAATTCGATACAGGATCTTTTGACCAAAAAACACTTACTGCATACGCACCTACGTCCCAGGTGTTATCACCCGATACCCACATAAAATAGCTGTCGTATTTTGGATGATAGGTAATGTATGCTCCTTCGCGCAGCATTTCAAAAGGTGTATCCGGCTGCGGCCACAAAATTTCTGCAGGCTGGGTAATAAAGGTTTTACCATCTTCGGCTGTTTCTACTACACGTATAGGTTCGTGTGCCGATCCATAATACAAAAGGTGCCTCCCACTTTTAGGATCCGTAAAAAAGAAAGGGTCGATCATCTGGTACGTAGAGCCGGGCATACCTGCCAAAGGATTGCCAATATCGCAAAAACTTTCGGGTGTAGCAGAAGTGGCCAGCGCCAGGCACATTCCATCTTTTGTGTCGGGTTCGGCTGCATAATACAAACGATATTCTCCTTCTACTGCTGTTACCTGAGGACACCAGAAACGGTTGCACTGCATAGCCCATAAAGGAGGCTGTAGTAATGCTCCTTTTGCAGTGGTCCAATTAACAAGGTCCCACGAATGACGGAGTAAGATATTGTTGATGGTAGGAGAAAAGTCATCGTGCGTAGCATAAGCAAAATAACCCTTATCCTTAACCGAAATTACAGACGGGTCCGGAAAATCGTCGTTAACGATAGGATTGGTGTAATACGTTTGTAACAGTACAGTATTCATATTAAAAGGTAGTAACTATTGGTTAAAAAAACATCCCTGTAAAATTGAAATTTACCATTACCAAACCTTAAAGCAACAAAAATTTTGTAGCAGCACCCATTATAAAAGCCGCGCAAAGCTTTGACGTGGCGTTAATGTTTTACTAAAAGCCATTCGGCTTCTTATCAATATAATACTCCTGATTGGCAAACTTTAGTCCTCTCGAACCAATATCAGGCTAATATCTACATGTTTTTGTTTATAGCAGCTTAAGAGTGATGCACAAGTTGCCGGCACAAAAAGCCAGAAAGCGTTGCTGGCATTATTTTAGAATAGTAATCTCATAATCAGTTATCCATTAAAACTACTATCTGGACAACTTTGTTAACGCAAAAATTTTTATTATGAAAAAGTTAATTGGAATTTCCGCCTTTGCATTTTTAATAAGCTTTTCTACTGTGGCAAATGCCCAGCAGGACTCCACTACCGTAGGACACGAAATTAAATCGGATGCAAAAAACGCCGGACAGGAAATAAAAGAAGGTGCTAAAAAAGTAGGTCATAAAACCGCTGAAGTAGCATCAAAAGGTAAGTCTAAAATTACGGATCAAACCTACAAAGACAAAGTAGGCCCTAACGGACAAACCATTTACATAGACAGACACTCAAGGTATTATTGGGTAGATAAAAAAGGACACAGGCATTATGTAACAGAAGTGATGCTGAAAGATAAAAACAGTTAGTTCCTATTTAGTTTATTAAGCATTACCGGCTAACCCAAAATTTGAAAGCCTCAGCATTTTTGTTGAGGCTTTCAAATTTTAAAACTCTTTCATTTTTACGATGGCATTAAATGTTCGCTATATCCTAATTGCACCAGCTTTTCATATGCCTGCCATACATCATCCGGAATTTGCTGGTAAATCTGAAATCCTTTTTCCGGGTAAAATTTAATGCGCTGCAAATCACCCGCCATTATTGAAATCACCCTATTGAGTGGTATTTCATCTGTTGGATACTCTTCAAAAGAAATTTGCGGAGACGTTACTATTAAACTTTTATCCGGCCAGTGTTTTTTAAAAGTAGCATAGCTCCTTCTTTCCATATACGGCTTTTGTACTACAATAAAATTTTGTAGATTTAAGTTTTTTTCCTGCAGCAACTGTTGTGTAAATAAAATATTTTCACCTGTATTGCTGGATGTATTTTCTATTAGTATTGCTTCTTTAGGCACACCTTTTTCCACTGCAATTTTTGCAAACTTATCTGCCTCCGGCTCCGTCCACATGCCTTGTGTAAAGTTGCCAAGTCCGCCGGAAAAAATTAATAGTGGCGCATATCCCTGCAGGTAAAGTTCTGCGCCCCGGTCTGCCACTCTTAGGTCGTGGCTGCCTAATACTAAAATGCAATCTGCTTTTTGAAGCGTATGCTGCATATGGTGATAATCCCATAGCTTTTTCGCTAATTCAAGGGTTTCATTTGGTATCATAATGCAGCGCAAATTAACAGCTTATCCAATAAGATGGTCATTAAAAGATATAGCATTAAACGTTTGCGAAACCTAACCAACTCCCTTTACATTCATTGCAAGTGTGTAGACAGATTCGGAAGCAGTAATAAATAAGGTGTTTTTTTCTTTTCCTCCAAAGCAAATATTGGCGGTCCATTTAGCAGGCACCTCTATATGTTTTATTTTTTCACCCTTGGAATTATATACCGTAACCCCCTTGCCGGTTAAATACACATTTCCCAAGTTATCTATTGTCATACCATCAGAGCCCTGCTCTGCGAAAAGCTGACCGCCGGTTAACCATCCATTTTTTCCGATGGTATATTTATAAGTTTTATTACCTCCAATATCCGCTACGTATAAATATTTTCCATCGGCAGTTCCAATAATTCCATTGGGCATCTTAAGGCTACTATCCACTATCAGAAGGTCTTTAGCACCTTTAGGTAAAAAGTATACATTTTGGTTTTTAATATCGGGCACTTTACGCTTCCAGTAGGGCCGCTGAAAATAAGGATCGGTTAAATAAATTCCTCCGCCAGGGCTTATCCACAAATCATTTGGACCGTTTAAACGTTTGCCTTTGTAAGTGTATATTAAAACTGTAATTTTCTTATCAGGGCTGATACGCCATAGCTGGTTTTTTTCATCGGCACAGGCCAAAAGATTTCCTTTCTTATCAAAGTACAAACCATTAGCCCTGCCGGATTTATTTAAGAAAACTTTCAGCTTTCCATTCGTATTCCATTTCCATATTTTGTTATTGGGTTGATCGGTAAAATACACATTCCCGTATTTGTCAGCCGCCGGGCCTTCCGTAAAGCTAAACCGGTTAGAAATTAATTTTAGCTTTGCCCCCCTTGCCACAATATCACTTGTATCCTGAAATTGTTTGCTGTTGTCAGCAGGTATTTTATTAATAGGTGAATTGACAAGGCACCGCTGTATTACCCCATTATTTTCACTGTTCAAAACAGCAAATTCTTTACCCTGCAAAAACAACAGCACCAACAATAATTTAAGGACACCTGTTTGCATAATCCCTATTTAAGTAAGCATATCAAAATTTGTTGAGGCTAATATAGTAACAAAACCGCCAGAAGATTTTTGATGCTTTCACTTTATAATAAACCACTTCAATTATAAACATTAATGATAACTTTAGTCAAAACATCTCTGCCTTATGATAAATATAGAAGGAAGACGGGCTAAAGTATTCCTGATACTTTTATTTAGCTATCCTGCCTTTTTGATGGCGCAAGACACTACACGAACCAATCAACAGTGGCAAATCCTTTCCGTACAAAACCTTCCGGAAAAAAGAGAAGATTGCAGCTTTGTAGAAACAGGTGGCAACCTGTATTTAATTGGCGGAAGAGGTATTAAACCTGTAGAAGTGTTTCACCCAAATACAAATACATGGGAGAAAAAAAGTAATACGCCCATTGAGATGCACCACTTCCAGGCAATTGCGTATAAGAATGAAATTTATGTAGTAGGCGGGATGAGTGGCAACTTTCCGCATGAAAAACCATTTGAAAATATTTACATCTACAACCCGGCAAAAGATGAATGGCGAAAAGGTCCTGCAATTCCGGAAGACAGGCGGCGCGGCTCCGGCGGAACAGTGGTATATAAGGAGAAGATTTATTTTGTGTGCGGTATTATTGATGGTCATTATGATGGTACGGTTGCGTGGATGGATGTATTAGATCCTGCTAGTGGAAAATGGACAACGCTTACCGATGCACCGCATGGCCGCGATCATTTTCATGCAGTGATTTTAAATCACCGGCTCTACCTGGCAGGTGGCCGCCGCACTTCTTTTAAAACACAGCAGATTATACAGTTGACCGTTCCGGAAGTGGATGTATATGACTTTGGTAATAAGACCTGGCAAACATTACCCGCTACGCAAAACTTGCCGGTACAACGGGCAGGGTGCACGGCAGTTGCCTATAAAGGAAAACTGGTAGTAATAGGCGGCGAAAGTATTGCGCAGCAAAGCTCTCATAACGAAGCAGAAGCTTACGACCCTAAAAGCGGCACCTGGAAAGCATTGCCACCATTAAAAACCGGAAGGCACGATACGCAGGCGCTGGTTTACAAAAACAAAATTTATATAGTGGCTGGCTCAGCCAACAGAGGCGGCGGCCCCGATCAAAACACGATAGAAGTGCTTCAATAATATACTGCATATATGATAATCAAGATAAAATCGTTTTCATCTTCCTTGTAACATAGTGAAAGCAAAACCTTATACTGCCGCTAACCCAAAGCGATTCCCATACATATCAGCCCAAGATGGAATCTATCAATAATTCCAACCAGAATCAATATCCGTAGCTCCTTTATTTTCAAAAAAGTATCATAAGATCGTAGAATCTTTATTTGTCGAAAATCAAAATAAGGTGAATGAAAAAAGAGAATATCTTTAATTACAACTCAACACAGGTGATAAAAGATATTGCTCCGGATAAATGGAAACATTTTTATGTAGGTATTATTATGGGCGCTGTTTTGCAGACATTTTCGTTGTATCTGTTGACTGCGCATCCGGTAATTGCCACCAGCATAGCCTTTGTATTAGTAGTGGCAATCAGCTATGGTTTTGAGCTTTTTTCTTTACTAACCGGCAAAGGCCATTACGACGTGATGGATGCAGTGGCTGGCACTATCGGCGGCGTATTGGGTATGACGGCTATGCTTGTTATCCAACTGTGGATATTGAAGTGAGATGGAGGAGGAATGTTGGTGTTATCTCATTCTCAACAAATGAATAATAGCAAGCGCTGCCGCTCACAAAAGGAAGATTAAAGTTACAGCCGGAAGGCGCAGAAATCTTTCATAAAGGTTTGCAAATCCCCTACCGGTCTAAAATATCCCAGAACAACTTTAAAGTAGCGAATGCTTTATACAATATTGCTGTTGAAATATAATAACAAGAATGTCAACTATTGTATCAGCAAACCATAACCCTATTAACTTCCGCGGTTGGCTCCGGTTGATCGTACCTTTTTTGTAACGTTTGCAGGCTTTGCCGAGCTCTTTATAAACTTCGAGCCTTTGCCCTGGTTTTTTTGATTGTTGCTGGCCTGGCTATTGTTCTTTTTATTATTAGTAGGTAAAGACATTTCTTTTCAATTTTAGTATTACAAATATAAGTTGTTGGGCATGGTAAGGAAATAAAAGAAATTTAAAATTTTCAACCCCTACCATTTAGTGCTTCATTTAAAAATTTACACCCGGCAATTTTATATATGCAACAAAAAGAAACAGCTTTTATGTTGTCTTTTTATCCTAAGTTTTACTATCATTTTCTGTCAGTGCCTTTATTGCGATGGATATTATTATTCCGGTGATTTCTTTAAAATTAAAAAGAGAAAATCGTAATTGATATGGCATCACATTATAAAATTTTGTAGTAATCTGATTTAAAATACAGGCAATTACTTAGTACCCCATATTGGATTTTTTGCAGATTCTTTTTATGTTTGTTTTTATCATTAACATAATTTACCAATCAAACACAAAACAAAAATGAGAAAACTTTTAGCTGCTTGTTTATTAATCTGTACCATGATAGATGTATCCGCTCAAAGCAATGCTGATAAAGCATTAGCGAGGGTAAGAAAAGTAGATGGTATCGAAGCTTACGTACTTTGCGAACCGCTGCGTCCATATCAAGTGGTGGTAGATGCAGGCACCGGAATTAAAGCCGAATCGCTGCTTACTGCAGGCCTTATTAACAAGAGCATATCTGGCAGAGTAGAACAATTCGTTCGTAATGTAACAAAGCAAAATGCAAAAATTGATGCGGTTATTTATAGCTCGGGTAAGCGCATTGCCGGTATTATATTTACAGATAAAGGCGATGCAAAAACCAATGGTTTAGGACGTGTGTCAAGAGTAATGGGCTACCCTGTTTTTGTGATGAATGAGCCTGTAGAAAATTACCAGGTAATCAGCAGTACAAGTGGTGGCATCAAATGGAAATCCTTAATTACAGCGGGTGTTATTAACAACTCTATTGAGGAAGATGTAGAACAAATGGTTAAAAAAGTACAAAGCCGCGCATCGGATGGCGTACTGATTGATGGCGGTAAAGATGCATCTGCTATCATGTTTAAATAAACCACCGCAATATTAAAAAAAGCTGTCTGCAAGGGCAGCTTTTTTAATATTCCAAAGTTATCAGCTTGTATATTAATTATCATTTATTTACCTGCATTAAAATTATTTTGAATCTTATAATTATAGTAGTTGGAATTACATAAATTAAATTTTAAAAGAATAATGCAAAAACGGGTTGTCGCATAAAAATGCGTAGCTTGTTTGGGAAATGATTATTGGCAATTGCAACTCCTCTATATGAAAAAATTCTTCCTCCCAGTTTCTTTTCTTTTACTGTCATTCTGTAAGGCAAGTGCACAACATTATATTCCTTTGCTGAACGGAAAAAATTTAGATGGCTGGTATGTGTTCCTGGATAGTACCTCCGGCAGTCAAAACAAAGACAGTGCCTTTATTGTAAAAGACCATATGCTTTATGTAACCGGCAAAAGCGTGGGTTATATCTGCACTAAAAAACAATATAAAAATTTTCACCTGATTGTAGAATTTAAATGGGGTGAAAAGAAATATCCGCCCCGCTTAAAATACAAGCGGGATAGCGGTGTTATCTATTATTTTGCTACAGGTAAGAAAGATAAAATATGGCCGCAGGCGTATGAATGCCAGGTACAGGAAGGCGACTGTGGCGACTTTTGGCTGGCCGATGGTATCAGCCTGAATGTACATGGAAAAACATATACTAAAGAGCGGGTGCCAAAGTTATCTGATCATGAAAAACCAAATGGTGAATGGAACACGCTAGAAGTGATTGCAAACAACGGCAGGTGCACGCATATAGTAAATGGCGTAGTAGTAAATGAAGGTACTGATGCCAATGTGCGGGAAGGTAAGATTGCGTTGCAAACAGAAGCGGCAGAAATGTATTACAGGAATATCCGCATTGCAATACTGTAAGTTATTAAAGAGAAAAAATACCTGCATCCTTACTACTAAAACAACTCACCGATGTTGATAAAAAGGCCATTGGAACCTTGTTTTCCAAAACCATAGTCAATTGAAATATTTGTTTTGGATACCTTATTTAATTTTATACGAAGCCCAGGGCCGAAGCCGGGTTGTATAGATTGAAAACGGCTTCCTGGCTCCGCAGAAAAGCGCTGGGCATTTGCAAACACTACTCCGCCCAATAGACCATTAGCTGTAATTTTAAACCGGTATTCTGCTTCCGCATACATCATCCGTGCTCCTCTAAATCGGCCTTGAATATAGCCACGGCCGGTGCTGGTATAACTATCCCACGAAGTACTGGGCAGGTCCAGGTACGGTGGTTTGCCGCTTAATATAAACCAGTTGTAATACCAAAGCGCTACTACGTTTTCC
>JAICHT010000029.1 GCA_025924755.1 Chitinophagaceae bacterium
ACGTTGTACGCAATACAAATTCACATTCTATCGTATCATGAGTATTATATTCCCGTAAATAGGAAGAGATTTCCAATGGTATTTGTTTTAAGCTTTTTGTCGATTTTTAGCGGTGCTTACAACATAATAAGAATTATAAATGAAGGCAGAGAACAAATAGTATAAAATGAAGAACCGGAAATGTTTTGTAACTGCATACAGAACTTAAACAGCGCATCGCAAAAGACAGCCGCTACCCTGGAATGTTGTGAAAAAAGCAGATGCTTTTACGAAGGAGAATCAGTATTTGAATAATATTGCCAATACTACATAACAAAGCTCCCTGGAAAAAAACAGGGAGCAAATCTGTACAGGCGGAGGTTCAGGTTAACATTCAATAGGACGGACACCTGTCTGAACTTTTCAAAGGATTGGATACTGGTTTTTCGGAACTACCGGACTTTGGGTTCGTTCATAGGATTGTTGACACTATAAATTTGCAACCAATAACTATCATAAAAAAGAATTGATGCGGCTAATATGCAGCAATACGAACTAATTTTAAAAGAGGCTAAAGGATAGCACTTATTTTTGATTTCGAATTTTAAAATGCATGCAATTACAGGATATTGGCATACGGCCCATTATGCAGGAAGATAACCAGCAACTGGCTAAAATTGTAAGAGAAACGCTGAAAGAATTCAACCTGGATAAACCAGGAACCGTATATTTTGATGCCACCACAGATGCACTTTACCAGTTGTTTCAAAAGCCACGCTCTGCCTATTATGTGGCCGAACACGAAAACTATATAGTGGGTGGCAGTGGTATATATGCCACAGATGGCCTGCCGCCTGATACCTGCGAACTGGTAAAAATGTACCTGATACCGGAAGCCAGGGGTATGGGTTTGGGAAAATTGCTGATAGAAAAAAGCCTGGAATTTGCCAAAGCGCAGGGATATCGGTTTGCCTATATCGAGTCTATGCCCGAACTAAAAAAAGCACTGAAGGTGTATGAAAAGTTCGGGTTTGAATATTTACAGGCGCCAATGGGCAACTCAGGGCATTATGGCTGTAAAGTGTGGATGCAAAAAAAATTATAAAAGCCCATTTAAGGGCTTTTATCAGGAAATAATTACTTGGTTACCTTGGCCATTTGTGCCCGGCTCAGGTACACCTGGAAGCCAACTCTTAAATCAAAACCACCACTGCCCTTTTGATGTTCATAAGCGGTATGGCTGTAGCCTGCTAACCCTTCCAGCGCCACGTTCCTATTTAAAAACGCTGCTATCCCGGCGGCTAAAAGATAGTTGGTGCCGGTAAACGTATTAGAAACTGAAGCAACCGTTGTTTTGTTAGAAGTAAAGTCAATATTGGCGTGCAAAAAAGGCCTTACCATAGATAAGCCCATATAGTAGCGGGCAAACGGGCCGACACCTAATGTGGTAGATTTGGTATCGCCTACTTTTGAATAATCCAGCAATACGTTGGCCCCGGCAGCCAGGTTATTTAAAAAGAAATAACCTATTGTTGGGCTAATGTCTATACGGGTGCTTTTTTGTGCGGTGTTCAATTCTAAATTGCCACCTGCCAGCCAATTACCTTGCTCGGTTTGTGCAAACGCCGCTCCTCCCACTCCTAAAAAGAACAATAAACTGTAAATAGCTTTTTTCATAATTCAAAAATTTAGTAAATAATATTAATGACAGTAAAATGTGTATAGAACTATCTATTAAAGATTTAAAAATCAATACACCATATACTAGGGCTTTGTAAATAGGAAAAATGCTGCGTGAAGCAGGTAAAATTTTCAAACAGGTTCTACTTCATATACCGGGCTGAATAAATAAAGCCGGCCAGATGCTATTTCTATACATTTGTAGCGCTTGCGTACTTTGTCCATCTTTTTAAATACACGGCCGTCACTGGTTTTAAAAAGAACCTCTGCTGCCAGTTGTTCTACCATCATTTTTTTTCCATCGTCCTTATCGTATTTTTTTAATACTCTCAAAAGAGCGGCATCGGCGCAACTGCTGGCAGCGGGGTTTTGAAGCGATTGTAATAACGTAGTTCTGATATCGTCGGGAAAAACGGCATGATTCACAAATTGCGACAGCAACTCACCAAACAATTGTTTCCATTCTTTTCCATGAGACTGTACTTTATTTCCATACCGCTCAAATGTAAGCAGGTGTGCCAGTTCGTGCAGCAGGGTGATGAGAAAAGAATAGCAATTTAAATTGCCATTTACACTGATGCGGTGATTTTTATCGTGTATGCGGTGGCGGTAATCGCCCAGGATGCTTTTGCGTTCCTGCGCCACCGTTAAGTGTACGTGGTACAATTGCAGGTAATGCAATACGGCATCGTAGGTACCTGCAGGCAAATAACTTTGTAATTGAGCAATAGGTGCTTCTTTTTTAGCCATCAAACTTTTTCTTTCAACAACTTCATTAAACCCGTAACTTCTAAAAAAGTGTAAATAAGATAAAGCCCCATACAGGCAAAAAATGCGGGCTTGTTCAGTTCTTTTTTATAGATGGCAATATAGAGAAAAGCGGCTATCATGCACACAAAAAGTTTTAAAAGAATACTGCCATATACCGACCGTGTAAATGCATGCGGATTGGCACTCTTCAATCCCTTTTGCGCAATAAAAAAAGAGCCCAGTGTAATGAGAAATAGTAAAAGATTTCCCCAAATCAATACATCCTGGCTGGCGTGCCACCGGCTTAAATAAGGACGGCCGCTGATAAACATTCCATTAAGAATAATGAATAGGAAAAGCACCGGTAAAAACGCCCTAAACTTCTTTCTCTGCATACTATGAGTCTTTTCTATTTGATGTATCTTTTACCAGTTTATAAAATATCAAACTTATCACTATCAATGGCAGCAGCCATACCAGTAATGGAAAACGGATATGCAGCCAGGCATCGGCTTTATAACCAATGAATACAGCTATACCCAGCGATACCAGTATCTGCGTGGTAAGGCCTGCATACTTTGCTATATCGCTGGAGGAATTAGTTGGCTTGCGCTTCGGCATTGGCAGACATTTGTACTACATCGGCCTGTGTGCCCATCTGGCATAAGCCGTTAAACATAGCAGTAGGATCTATTTGTAAGCGGCTGGCAGTAATATTTCCCTGCACATTGCTCTGGTCTCTTAACTGCAGTAATTCCTTTACGGTAATATTGCCGGTAACCTTGCCGGTAATATCTGCCTGCATACCTTGCACATCTCCTTCTACATAACCATTAGGGCCCACTATTATTTTAGCGGCGCAGGAAACATTGCCCAGTATGGTGCCATCTATTCGCAAATCGTTATCGCTTTGTACGTTTCCTTCCAGCACGGTGCCGGCACTTATTAATGTAGCGGAGTTGGAACTCAATCTTTCAGGGGAGGTGGGGTTTTTCTCTTTGTTGAACATATTGGTGGTTTAATCATTACTAAACTCATCTTTAGGCACCTTCAGTTGCGTAGTATCCAGTTTCACTGGCATATCTCCACTCAATGCCTTTCTTATTCCCTCCACATACTGCGCCTGGTAGGTAACCTGCTTCTCTAACGAGTCGGTAATATACTTCAATTGTTTGTATTCTCTATCTACTTTCACGCTTCCGTACCCCGGTATATAATATTTTAAAGGAGTAAACACCACCAGCGCTACCGTAAGCCCCACCAGCAGCACAAAAATGGTACTTAGTGCTATATACACGCTCATGCGCGACAGGCGGAAGGTTACCACCTCCTCATACGTATCATCGTTCATAATCACCAACCGGTAGCGGTTCCGCAACTGTTTTAACGTAGTACCGGTATCCAGATTCATCATACTGTGCCTTTAGGGCTTAAAGGTAATAAAAGCAGTTATTTGGGGTATAAACCAACGGGTGGAAATCAAAAAATAGGCTATCCTTTATAATAAAATATTTGAAATTCAGTTAATACTACTTTATTATTGCGACCATAATGCACCTTAGCCGCCATATCCTTCTTTGTTTTTTTGTACTAGCTGTTTGTTGGTGCGGGCCGCTTTATGCCCAACTGGGTTTTGCTCCGGATATTAAAAAACCGAAGCCTTATGAAAACCGGGTGCTACAGTCTGAAAAGCCAACCGATAAGAAGTTTAAGATTTCCCGCCGGTTTATGCAAAACACCACCACGCATTACAATTACTTTTTCAACGCCAATAATAAAATAAACGAAATAATAGAAAAGGCAAAAGCCGTTCATGTAGACGACTACTCTACCCTGCTATCTTTTTATAATTATAGCCTGGAGGCTACAGCGCAGGACAAAACAGAACTCGATTCGGTGATATATAAAGCGCAAACGGGTATTGTACAGCACGATATACGCAACAACTGGAACGACAACTTATATCTCTTGTGGGGGGCTGCATATTATTTTCAGCAACAGTTTGATTCGGCACGCCAAATGTTTCAGTTTATTAACTATGCATATGCTGATAAAGAAAAAGATGGTTATTATAAATATATAGGCAGCCATATGGACGGCAATAACGCCCTTAGCATTTCTACAAAAGAAGACCCAAGCTTTACCAAAAAACTGCTCAGCAAACCACCTAGCCGCAACGATGCACTTATATGGCAAATACGCACTTTGATACAAATGGACCGTTTTCCTACGGCAGCTAGCTTAATAACCACGCTTAAAAACGACCCAAACTTTCCGGAGCGGTTAAACAGTTCGCTGGAAGAAATACAAGCCTATTGGTTTTATAAACAGCAAATGTGGGATAGTACGGCTATACACCTGGTGAAATCGCTAGGCAATGCTACCACGCAACAGGAAAAAGCCCGGTGGGAATATTTAGCAGGGCAGTTATTCGAAAGATCCAATAAGCTTAGCGAGGCTGAAGATTACTATACAAAATCTATGAGCCATACCACCGACCCGGTAATGGACATTTATGCACGGTTAAACTTAATACGCATTAATAAAGCCGGTGGCAATAATTATATTGATCAGAACATTGCGGAGCTGGTGAAGATGGCCAAAAAAGATAAGTATGCCGACTACCGGGACGTAATTTATTTTATGGCGGCACAGATGGAGATGGCCCGTAATAACCCTGTTGCGGCGCAGGAATATATTTTAAAAGGCGCTAAATACAGCAATCATAACCTTGCCTCCCGTAACCAATCGTACCTACAGTTAGCCGATCTTTTATTTAAACAAAAGAAATATAAACCGGCTGCTTCTTTTTATGATAGTCTTGATGTAAACACAATAGCAGCGGCAGATGTACAAAGGGTAAGCTTTAGAAAAGAAGTATTAACAAAGCTGGTTTCCAACCTGGATGTAGTAGATCGCCAGGATAGTTTGCAGCGCATAGCCGCTCTGCCCGAAGACCAGCGTAAAGCCATTATAAAAAAACTGGTTCGCGAAATGCGCAATCAGCAAGGCTTAAAGGACGAAGGAATTATTACCAGTGCTACTGTTACTCCTCTACCCGACCCGTTCCGTTCTCAAAATAAAGGCGAATGGTATTTCTATAACACCACCTTAAAAACACAAGGTTCCGTTACATTTAAACAGGTATGGGGCAACAGGCCAAACATTGATAACTGGCGCAGGTACTCGAACGTAACAGCCGCCCTGCGCAATAACAGTCCCGATAATACCCGTGGCGATAACCTGACCATATCAACTGCTAATGGCACCGCTCCTACTACTGATGTGTTAATGGGTAATTTGCCGCTAACAGCTCCACAATTGCAAAGCTCAAACGATTCGATACAAATGGCGCTTTTTACGGCAGGTAATATGTATGCCAATGAATTGGAAGATTATGAAAGTGCTATTGCAACGATGGAAGCCTTAAGAAAAAGGTTTCCGCAATTTGCCAATATGAGCGATGTGATTTTTCAACTTTATTATAGCTATAGCAAAACCGGCAATACCGCCAGGGCTGCCGAATTTAAAAAGCTCCTTATTGACAAATATCCCGAAAGCCGCTATGCTACTATTATTACCAAAGGTATTGACCCAACCTCTAAGCTACCCACTGCTGAAGTAACTAAAACTTACGAGCATGTGTACGATTTATTTATAGAAGGCTCATTTGCAGAAGCCGAAGCCGCTAAAAAACAGGCAGACAGTATTTATCATACCAATTACTGGTCGCCGCAATTATTGTATATAGAAGCGGTATATCATGCCAAACAACGACAGGATAGTACGGCAAAGCAAATTTTGAACACCCTCATCAACCAGGAGCCTAATGGGCCGCTGGCAGAAAAAGCAGGCAATTTGCTACAGGTACTTAACCGGCGCAAGCAAATTGAAGAAGAATTAACCAACCTTCAAATTGAACGGCCTAAAGGAGATACCGCAGCAAGAATTGTATCGGCACCTGTAGTAAAGCCAAAGCCGGTAGCGACAACCGATTCCGCAGTAGTAAAAAAAGAAACAGAACCCAGCCTACCGTCCTTAACCAGAGACACCACAGCCTTAACTACTAAAGACATAGCCGGTAAAAAGCCTACCAATAAGCCCGTTATTGATGCGCTGTCAAAAAAACCGCTGACCACTTCCGGAAAAAAACCGGCGTCTATATACACCTATAATACCGAAGCGCCGCACTATGCCGTAATTATTTTAAACAAGGTGGATGTGGTTTTTGGAAACGAGGCTAAAAATGCGTTTTCCCGCTACAACCACGATAAATATGGAGGTGCGCCACTGGATATGCAATTAGTAGATATTGATTCGGTTCACAAACTATTGGTTATTGGCAACTTCAGCAACGAGCTGGCAGCTATCAATTATGTTCAAACCGCTAAACCACTGGCCTCTACCCAGATTGTTCCGTGGTTGAAAAGCGATAAATATACCTTTACCATTATCTCTGAAAGCAACCTGGAGGTACTAAAAGCCAATCCTGATTTAAATAAATATCAAAAGTTTTTGGATCGTAATCTGCCGGTTAAATTTTAACGCAGTGTTGCCGCCTATTCAATAGTTTTGATACATATTTGTTGCTTCACAGAACAATCTATCCGGAATGAAAAAAAGTGTTCGTATTTTCTGGTTTCTGCTTTTTAGTGGCTTAGCTGCTGTGGTATTAATTATTATGCTGGCAGTATGGGGTGTTTTTGGTAAAATGCCATCGCTTAAAGAACTGGAGAACCCCAGCATCCTGCAATCATCGGAAGTATATGCCGCCGATGGCACCCTTATGGGTAAATACTATCGTGAAAGAGGCAACCGCAGCAATGTAAACTACCGCGACATTTCCAAGTACGTTATTGATGCCTTGGTATCTACAGAAGATGAACGCTTTTACGAACATTCCGGTATTGATTTTAAAAGAACCCTAAGTGCTATCTTTTTGCTGGGCTCGCATGGTGGTGGTAGTACTATCACGCAGCAGCTAGCCAAAACCCTGTTAGACCAGGGAAGCAAAAACAAATCAAAGCGTATCATTGAAAAGCTGAAAGAATATATTGTGGCCATACGGCTGGAACGGAACTTTACGAAAGAGGAAATTCTGGCACTGTACCTGAACGCTGTGCCATATGGAGATAATATTTATGGCATCCGCAATGCGGCCCGAACCTTTTTTCAAAAAGAACCCGATCGCTTAAATGCCGACGAAGCAGCCATGCTGATAGGTTTATTAAAAGGTAATTATTTGTATAATCCCAGGGTGCACTACCGGGCTGCATTTGATCGACGCAATGTGGTGCTGGGGCAAATGGAGAAAAACGGAAAATTAACGGCCGCGGAAGCAGCCCGCCTCAAAGCACTGCCTATAAAATTAAGCTACAAAAAGCTGGATGAAAATACCGGCTATGCACCCTATTTTCGGGAAGTATTAAAAGATGAATTGCGGGACGATTTAAAAGATTTGCGCAATTCCAGCGGCGACCCATATGATATATATGACGATGGGCTGCGGGTATATACTACCATCAACCCCCGTATGCAGGACGATGCAGAAGAGGCCGTGGCGCAGCAAATGCCGATATTGCAAAAAGCATTAAATGCACAACCCAGTATTAAAAAAGGCACCGTTTGGAAAGGAAGGGATAATGTACTGGAAGCAGCCATGCAAAACTCCGATCGCTGGGACAATATGAAGGACGAAGGATTCAGCGATGCGGATATTAAAAAATCGTTTTACGAAAAGACATCTATGAGAGTTTTTGCATGGAACGATGACCGTGAAAAAGACACGATCATGACGCCTATGGACTCCATCAAATACCACCGGCAGATGTTGCAAACTGCTTTCATTGTAATGGACCCGATAACCGGCGAAGTAAAAGCCTGGGTAGGTGGTATTAATTTTAAAACCTTCAAATTCGATCATGCCAATATAAAAACCAAACGCCAGGTTGGTTCTTCCATCAAACCATTTTTGTATGCACAGGCTATGGAAGAACGGGGCTTTACTGCCGAAACCCCTGTAGTGGATGAACAACAATCTTTTGGAGATATGGGCATGGTTCCGGCCACGCCTAAAAGTTGCAGCGGCCGTACCGTATCAATGGCATCTGCTTTAACCTGGTCAAGAAACTGCGCCACTGCCTATATTATGAAGCAAGTAGGTGCACCACAGTTTGCCAGCTTTTTGGAGCGGCTTAATATACCTACCAAGGTAGAGCCCTATCCGTCTATTGCTTTGGGCACCTGCGATCTTTCTTTATTTGAAATGCTGTGGGGCTATACCATATTTGCCGGCCATGGTTTTTCTACCAAACCTTATTTTATTACCCGTATTGAAGATAGAAATGGCAACGTAATCAGGCGCTACGGCTTTAGCCCAAAACGCAAAGAAGCTATTAGTGAAGTAACGGCATATAATATGTGCCGGATGATGCAGGGACCTGTGACCTTAGGCACTGCTGCCGGATTAATGCAACGCCTGGGCGCAGCCGAAATGGGTGGCAAAACAGGAACTACCAACGACAATGCGGATGCCTGGTTTATGGGCTATGTGCCCCAGTTATTAGCCGGAACCTGGATAGGATGCGATGATCGTTTTATTCGTATTGAGAGTGGTTTAGGAATGGGCGGCCATGCAGCCATGCCTATATGGGAAGCATTCTTTAAAAAAGTATATGCCGACAAATCACTTGGAATAGAGAAAAGTGCTGTGTTTGCAAAGCCTGCCGAATTATTAAATGAAACAAACAATGCTGATATTGGCACCCTTATAGAAAACGATAAAATTCCGGATGCAGAAGGCGAAAACGTAGGCGTGGGCGATGCCAACGACTATAGTAATACTGATACCGGCAAAAAATACGCTACGCCGCCACCACAAATGCCTGATGATGAAAATGCCATTAAAAAAGATTCGGTGAATAAAAAGTCTAAAACTACAGCACCAAAAATTGGCGAATCGGATAAACCGGGAAAGAAAGAAAAGAAAGGCTTCTTTAAAAGATTGTTTGGGAGCAAAAACAAAGACAACGATTATTAAATGAGCTAATATAATGTATAGAAAAGCGCCTGTTTGAGGCGCTTTTTCTTTGCTACTTTCTATATGCGTAAAATAGTACTACTATAAGTTAGGGAAGAATATGGGTACGCTTTACTTCCCTGTTTCAGAATGAGCCGCATCTACCGGCTTTGATTGCGGTGAACGATGCTGCCGCAAATAAATAGACAGTAACCCAATTGCAAAAATGGATAAAAATTCACTCTGCCAGTTCTGAAACGACTCGAACCAAAATTTTGAGTTACTTAAATACTGAAGGCCTGTTTGGGTAGGCAAATGTTGCAATGTTTGTTCTTCATTGTAATCTTTTAAACTGCCATACCAGTGCAGAACAAACGAAATGAGAAAAAGGCAAAACAAAGCAAGGCTTAAAGAATTTTTATACATCTTTAATATAAACCCACCTTTCTTTACAGCCAATGGAGAACCCGGTTTATTTGGGTCGGGTTCTTTATCCAGTTCCTTATTACCGCCCTCGGGATCTTTCGATTCGGAAGATCCTTTTTGATACAAAAAAATAGTGAGTACTACAAAAAATCCCATTTGCAAAAACTCACTTTCCCAGTTTTCAAATGTCGACTCAATAAAATGGCCGGTGGTAAAGTAGTGGGAAAAGGAAATTTCTTTTCCTCCCTTCTCTTTCAATTCATCGTTATGTTGTTTATAACCGGTAATGGACTGTCCGCACATGGTTAGCAGAAACAATAAGAAAAAGACGATGGATAAGCTATTATTTTTAAAAAATGTTTTCATAAGTACTTTTATTTCTACCTGTTTATAAATGTAATGTTCTGTGTTAAATAATAGCTATGGTTGTAGAATTACCTTACTATTCCATGCCTGGCTTTCATAAAATAACTTAATTGGAACAGTCTTTGAATTTAATAAATCAAATACGTTACTTTATGTTACCCGCTTGGTTTTTTGTGATATTGATTTTGGTGATTTGCTACCTATTATTTGTAACCCGGCCTAATGAAGACAGCTTTTTTTTGATAAGCAAAAGCCACATAAAAAAGCTTCAATATTGGGTTAGAGGGCTTATCAGATAATTAGTGATTGCAAAGGCACCTGCAGATAAATTAAGCTTAAGAAGTTTATAGCCGTTACCCTTTTTGTTTACAGGCAAAACAATTTTAGGTGATATGGCATTGCGCTTTAACTGGTTTATAAGTGTCTGAAAATTTGCTTACGAACGGCTTCCAAAAATAAGGCTGCCGATACGTACCATGGTACTGCCTTCTTCTACCGCTATTTTATAATCACTGCTCATACCCATAGATAAAACTTCCAACTGGCAGTTAGGTAATTTTAAACGATTATATTTATCAAATAAAGTTTTTAAGTGTCGAAATTCCTTTCTTACCAGATCTGCATTATCGGAAAACGAAGCCATACCCATAAGACCGCAAATTTTAACTGAGGATAGTTGTTGAAGGTCATTGGTATTATTATTAAAAAAGTTGTCCAATTCCCCCTCATCAAAACCAAATTTTGTTTCTTCCTGCGCTATATGCACTTGCAGCAATACATCAATAATGCGGTTATTTTTTTGTGCCTGCTTATTTATTTCTTTCAATAATCTGATACTATCCACACTCTGTATTAAACTTACAAATGGAGCAATATATTTTACTTTATTCGATTGCAGGTGGCCTATAAAATGCCACTCAATATTCCCCGGCAATTGTGGTTGCTTTTCTACTAATTCCTGTACATAATTTTCACCAAATACACGCTGCCCTAGATTATACAAATCCTGTATGGCCTCAATGGGTTTGGTTTTACTTACGGCCACCAGTTTTACATTCTTTTGTAATAATTCCTCTGCTATAGATTGATATGCTTCTTCGTTTATTGACATAAAATAACTTCAACTGATAATTAAGTGTAGAGTTGCGGGCAATGCTGTTCTATCCTTTCAATATGGACCGGCTGATAACGATTCGCTGCACTTCGCTGGTGCCTTCATATATCTGGGTAATCTTGGCATCACGCATGAGTCGTTCTACGTGATATTCTTTTACATATCCATAGCCCCCATGTATTTGCACCGCCTCTACGGTTGTCCACATGGCTGTTTCTGAGGCATATACTTTTGCCATAGACGAACTAACGGCATAGTCCAGGTTTTTATCCTTACGCCATGCAGCCCTTAAACAAAACAGACGGGCGGCTTCAATACGCGTAGCCATATCAGCCAGTTTAAAAGCTATGGCCTGGTGGTTCATAATTTCAGTACCAAAAGCCTTGCGAGTTTTAGAATAATTTAAAGCCAGATCGTAGGCGCCACTGGCAATACCCAATGCCTGCGAAGCAATACCAATGCGGCCCCCAGCCAATGTTTTCATAGCGAATGTAAAGCCAAAGCCCTCTGCTCCTATCCTGTTTTCTTTCGGCACTTTTACATCGTTAAACATAATAGTATGCGTGTCTGAAGCACGAATGCCTAATTTGTTTTCTTTGCCGCCCACTACCACTCCCGGCCAGTTTTTCTCTACTATTAACACATTAATGCCATGAGTGCCTTTTGCTGTATCCGTTTGCGCCATTACCAGGTACACTGATGCAGTACCACCATTGGTTATCCAGTTTTTAGTGCCGTTCAATAAATAATAATCACCTTTATCTTCTGCAGTGGTGCGCTGGTGCGTAGCATCGCTACCAGCCTCGGGTTCACTTAATAAAAAAGCACCGGTATATAAACTATCATCCTTTTTCCCTTGTGCCAGTGGCGTAAGATATTTACGTTTTTGCTCCTCATTGCCAAAGGCCTCAAGCCCCCAGCATACCAGGCTGTTATTCACGCTCATGCACACACTAACACTGGCATCTATTTTACTGATTTCCTCCATCGCCAATACGTAGCTTACGGTATCTAAACCACTGCCGCCATATTCCGGACTCACCATCATACCTAAAAACCCAAGATCGGCCAGCTTTAATATCTGCTCCCGCGGAAATTGCATTTTTTCATCGCGTTCAATCACGCCGGGTAAACATTCGGTTTGTGCAAAATCTCTGGCTGCCTGGCGTATCATTATCTGTTCTTCACTTAATTGAAAATCCATATATAGCCAAAAGTTTCAGTAAATATAACAGAAACCAAATTGAAATGGTAGCCGCAAAACAGGAAACGAATTTATCTTACTATGAAGCCTAAAATCATTATTGATTAGGATGTAAATAACTATTTGTCAAACGGCATATTATATTAAATTGCAACGAAGTGTTTACCTCAAATATTGTTATGAAAAAGATCGTCTTGCCTTTAGCTGCTATTTTTATTTTTATTACCGCATCCTTTACTACGCAGGCACAAGTACGTCTGCCTTCCATTATTGGCAGCCATATGGTATTGCAGCAAAACAGCCGCGTAAAACTCTGGGGCTGGTGCAATACCGGTGAGAAGATAAAAGTAAGTACCGACTGGGATACGACCACTTACAACACCATTGGGTCGGGCGATGCTAAATGGAGTATTGATATGAAAACACCGGCAGCAGGCGGCCCGCACAAAATTACCATCAGCGGTTCTAATACCATTGTGCTGGATGATGTGGTGATGGGCGAAGTATGGCTTTGCAGCGGGCAAAGCAATATGGAAATGAATGTAAACTGGGGCTTGAAGCAATATGATGCGGACGTGGCGCAAGCTACCAATACCAGCATACGGCTTTTTCAAATACCAAGAACTACTGCCGAATATCCGCAGGAAGATGTGCAGGGCAAATGGGTGGTGTGCAACCCGGAGGATATGAAGAGTTTTAGCCTGGCAGGTTACTTTTTTGGTAAGAAGTTGCAGCAGGATTTAAAAGTACCTGTAGGATTAATTAATGCCAGTTGGGGTGGCACTCCTGCAGAAGTATGGACGCCAAAACCAGTAATAGAAAATGATCCGGTATTAAAGAAAGCCGCCAGCCTTTTAAAGCCGGCACCGGGATGGCCGATAACACCGGGACTTACCTATAATGGCATGATCTACGCTCTTACCAATTACAATATTGCAGGCACTATCTGGTACCAGGGCGAAGCTAATACAAGCACCGCTTCCACCTATGAATCTTTGTTTACCACCATGATCGGTTCGTGGCGCAAATCGTGGCAAAAAGACTTTCCTTTTTATTATGTAGAGATTGCTCCATTTGCAGGCTATGGCAATACCAATATCTCATCTGCATTATTACGGGAAGCGCAAACAAAATCATTATCCTATCCCAACACTGGCATGGTGGTGGTTAGCGACCTTGTAAATGATATCAATGATATTCATCCGCTAAATAAAAGAGATGTGGGCTTGCGTTTGGCAAATTATGCACTGGCGCAAACCTATGGCAAGAAAGATGTAGTATATAAAAGCCCGGAGTATAAAAGCATGAAGGTGGAAAAAGGGAAAGTCCGTATTTATTTTGAGAATGCTGATAATGGATTAATGAGCAAAAACGGAGCACCTATTGATTTTTATATTGCCGGTGCCGATAAAAAATTTGTACCTGCCACTGCAAAAATTGATGGCAATACCGTAATAGTATGGAACAAAACTATAAAAGATCCGGTAGCGGTGCGCTTTGGTTTTAATAACAGCGATATGCCTAATCTTTTTAGCAAAGAAGGCTTACCGGTTAATATATTTCGCACCGACGACTGGCAGGAAGAAACGGCGGCAAAGTAGGCATACTTTAATGTTCAATTTCTTTACCACAGTGCGGACAATACATTTTTCCTTTTTTCCTGTTTTTAAAAACTTCTGTAAAGCCGGAAGCTAAGATACCCACTGGCAGGGCAAAAATACCTACGCCTAATATGGATATAATGGAGGTGATGGTTTTACCCAACGGAGTTATTGCAAAAGCATCGGTGCTCCCCACGGTAGTTAATGTAGCCACACTCCACCACATGGTTTGCGGAATGCTTGGAAACTTATCGGGCTGAACATGATGCTCTGCAAAATACATTAAGCCGGATGCGATAATGATTAAAAAAGCAGTAACCATAGCACTCAGCACCAGTTCTTCCTTTTTGGCTGCAAACACCTTTTTTATATCCCGGGATGCCTGGAGATAGCGGCCCAATTTAAAAAACCGGAAGAAACGCACCAGGCGCAGTATACGTAAAAACAAAAAATCCACCCCTATTACAAAAGGCAAGTAAAAAGGAACAATAGCAAATAAGTCAATGATAGATCCAAAGGAAAAAATGTATTTTAATCTTCCTTTTACCGGGTGTTGATAAGGCTCCCGGTAAGTGCAGGTCCATATCCGCAACAAGTATTCTATAGAGAAAACACCCACGGAAAAACTTTCTAAAATAAGAAAGCCAATTTTAAAACGCTGATAAAACTGGTCTACTGTTTCTGCAATTGCAGCTAAAGTGCTTATAACGATAAGTGTAATAATGGCAATGTTCACCATCTTTCCTCGTAGCGTACCCCTGCCTTCTGCAGGATTAAGCAACAGGTAGACCTTCTTTTTTATACTGAAATACATATTAGTATATGGCTGCAATCAAATTTAAACGAATATTGACACACTTACCACAGAAGTATCCCACGCCATAGAAATAACTTGCCAGCATCCATATTGTATATAAAAAAAATGCAGCGCTGCTTTTAAACAACCCTGCATTTTACCATTCGTGTATAAAGTATATTACCCTTGTTTTACCAGTTGTATTTCGCCCAGCAAACGAATTTCATCGCTTACTACTACCTGCCCGGCTTCTGTAACTGCGCTCCAGGTTAAGCCAAATTCCTTCCGGCTGATCTTTCCTTTTACGGTAAAGCCCGCCTTTGTTTGTCCGTAAGGATCCACTACTATACCACCAAATTCAATGTTGAATGTAACAGGTTTGGTAATTCCTCTAATAGTTAAGTTGCCCTGCAGATGGTGCTCATCCTCGGAAAGTTGATAATGATTGCTTTCAAACTTTATTTGTCCGTGTTCATCAGCTTTAAAGAAATCGGCCGATTTTAAATGCGTATCTCTTTGCTCATTATTTGTATCGATCGAATCAATATCGGCTGTAAATAATATGCGGGAGGCCGTTCTGAAATTTTCAGCTTCAGTGTCCACTTCCAAATCAAACTTTCTAAAATACCCGGTGACAGTGGTTATCATCAGGTGCTTTACTTTAAACTGAATTTCGCTATGCGCTGGATCTATTTTCCATTTAATTGCCATGGTTGTGGTTTTTTTATATTAAAAAATTACTTTAATGTTTAAACACCAAAAATCTTACCCAACTATCCATTTCCTATTTTTACAGAGGTCATGGTTAAGGAGCCGCCAACGGCTTTGTCGTTAAAAATAGAGACGGTTTCGTTTTTACCCTGCAAACCCAATGTATATAATAGCGGCAGGTAATGCTCCGGTGTTGGTATCGCCATTTTAGCGCCAGTGCCCAGACTTTCAAAGTGAATTAAGGGCTGGTGATTCCGTTCCTGAATGAGTTGCTTGAACGTTTCATTCATTTCATTGGCCCAATCATATCCGCCTCCACCGATCATTTCCCAGGATACCATTCTTAAATTATGCACCATATTGCCACTGCCAATAATGAGTACGCCTTTTTTACGAAGTGCATTTAATTCATTGGCTAAATCGTAGTGATATTGTGGCGGTTTTGTATAATCAATACTCAGTTGCAATACCGGAATATTTGCATCCGGATACATGTGCCGGATAATAGTCCATGCGCCATGATCCAAACCCCAGTCATGGTCCAATTCTACTGAAGCTGATTGTATAATGGAAGCTGTTTCTTTTGCCAATTCCGGACTTCCTGGAGCATTATATTGTACAGCAAACAACTCTTGCGGAAAGCCACCGAAATCGTGAATGGTTCGCGGGAATTCCATAGCCGTAATACGTGTGCCGCGGCTAAGCCAGTGTGCCGATACAACCAGCACAGCGGCAGGCACCGGCAGCTCCGTTGCTATTTTCGTCCACCTCCGGCTAAACTCATTGTCTTCAATACCATTCATCGGCGATCCGTGACCTATGAACAGCACCGGCATCTTATATTCCTGTTCACTTAACCCTTCGGTAAATTTTTTAAAAGAAGATAAATTTGGCATAAATAATATGCTGCAAAGCTACGCCGGCAAGCGCCTGCAGCCATTGATATAAGATAAGAAGCGGCGTTGATGTAAGTCAAGCAAATCTATCGGCGTGTAGCCAGTTGCTTGCGAATACGGCTTAAGGTTTCCGGCGTAATGCCTAAGTAAGAAGCAATCATATGCTGCGGCACCAATTGTAGCATACCGGGGTTCGCATTAATTAGATGCACATAATTTTCTTCGGCTGATAAACTAAGTGAACCGATCAGCCTGCGTTGCATTGCTATCATATTGTTCTGTATCAATATCCGGAAGTATCGTTCAAACTTCGGTATCTGATGAAACAGTTTTTCTTGTGCTGCGCTGCTTAGTAAAAGCAGTTCGGCATCTTCCAGCGCATCAATATTATATATGGAAGGTTCGCCGGTAAGAAAGCTGTACATATCGGCAATCCACCATCCTTCCAGTGCAAATTGCATAATATGTTCTGCACCTTTTTCATCTGTGGTATAAGATCGCAATATGCCTTTTTCTACAAAGGCCGAGTACTTGCATACATCGCCCGCCTGCAATAAGTACTGTTTTTTGCGCAGCTTTTTAGATATAAAATATTGGGCGCATGCTGCCTGCTCTTCTTCCGTTAAATTAATTTTTTCATTGACTTTTTTAAAGAACAATTCCAGCATACAGGTATAAGCGTTTTGATATGGTAAATGTAAAACGTCTATTGAATGCGTGTCATAAAATTATCCAATATGCAGAACCGTTTTGGCTAAAGCGATCATCTCCGGATCTCCTGTATACTTGCCTTTTTCATCCGATAACTTTACTACCGGCGTCCAGCGTTCATCCACGTCGCAGGCCTCCGTCATTTTTATTACAATATTCATCGGTGGCAATCCTACATCGTTGGTTAAGCTGGTACCAATACCAAAAGACATCCCGATCCTCCCGCGGCAATAAGCGGCAATACGTACCACTTTATCATAATTTAATGCATCGGAAAACGTGATGGTTTTTGATAGAGGATCAATGCCCAGCATTTGATAATGATGGATGGTTTTTTCAGCAAATTCAACCGGGTCGCCGCTATCATGCCGCACGCCATCAAATAGCTTGGCAAATTTTTTATCAAACTGGTCAAAAAAAACATCGGTAGTATAAGTATCGGAAAGTGCAATTCCCAAATCGCCCCGGTACACATCCGTCCAATGCTCCAGCCCCATAGTATTCGCCATTTTAAAACCATACTTGGCTGCGTGAAACATAAACCATTCATGTGCATGCGTGCCAATAGGCTTTATATTGTTTATCATGGCAAGATGCACATTGCTGCTGCCTACAAAGCAATTACCGCCATAGGTTTTTAATGTATGAATGACCAGCCGCTGTACATCGTACGAATGGCGGCGGCGGGTACCAAAGTCTGCCACGGTTACTACCAAAGCTTTATAGGCCTCCATTTTTTCTTTGGTTACGGTTTTTACTACGGCATCACTTACCCGGTGCATGCCATGCATGCAATAATATAGTTCTGAAACCAGCGACAGTATTGGAACTTCCCAAAGTATGGTACGATACCAATAACCGCTAATGGTAATATGCAACTGGTCGCCGTCCTGCGCAATAGCTACTTCGTCCGGATCGTAGCGGTAACCCTGTAAAAAATCAAGGTAAGTAGGCACCAGGTAAGGACAGGTTTCTGCCAGAAAATTTTTCTCTTCTTTTGTAAGGCTCAGCGAAGCCATTTGGTTAATGGCATCTTGCAAAGCGGCAGCAAAGCCTTCGGGAAATGAATGTTTTCCCCTGTTAATAAACTGGTAGCGGGCTTTGGCTTTCGGATATAGATTTACCACGCATTGCTGCATAGTAAATTTATAAAAATCGTTATCCAATATGGACGATAAAGAAACCGGAGTTGAAGGCATACATCACAATAATACATTCTTCTGATAAGTTCTGCCAAATTTTAAATTTAACTACGGGCTATTATTACCAGAGGTTTTGAGATGAAGTTTGTATTTTTCGGGTTTTTATTTACTGATGAATATTAAAATTATAAAGCACCGCAGCAAGGAATATGAGCAAATGATACAGCTTCGTATGGAGGTACTACGTAAGCCTTTGGGCCTGCAATTTTCGGATGAAGATCTGGAAAAAGAAAAGGCTGATATACTGGTAGGTGTATTTGACGAACAAGAATTAATAGGCTGCTGCGTGCTTACCAAAAAAGATACTGCTACCCTGCAATTACGGCAAATGGCGGTGGCGAACTCCCGGCAGCAACATGGGATTGGTACGGCTATACTAAATGCCGCAGAGCTAATAGCAAAAGAAAAAGGGTACAAAACTTTAATGATGCATGCCAGAGACGTAGCCGTTGGGTTTTATAAAAAATGCAGCTATATAACTGTAGGCGATGTATTTACAGAAGTGGGGATACCACACTACAAAATGACAAAAGATTTAGGCTAATCCATAAAACAGGTCATGTAGTGTTATGCTTCATTATCTGTTTTTCAGCGCAATGAATTATAACAATTCGGCAGTTACAATTTGACAGGGATTG
>JAICHT010000030.1 GCA_025924755.1 Chitinophagaceae bacterium
AAGTTCCATCATAAACCGGCCATATATCCGGAACAGTCCAACTGTGGGGTTTAAATTGGTCCAGTGAAGCATCGTACATACTTACCAGCATTTCTGCCGCTACTTTATCAGCTTTATATCCTGTAAGTTTTACCTTCCATTTCTCTTCACTGCCGGGCAATAATTTATTTCTAAAAGTGGCATATTCTATCTTTAAAGCTTTATTGCTCCAGGGTATATTTATTGCTTTGGTAAATTGATATACGCGGTTGTCTTTTACAAAAAAGAATGCAACGCCATAGCCGCCCCGGTCTGCTTCCGTAGCAACAAAATCAAAAACTTTTTTTTGTTTATTTAATGAAGTAAAAGAAAAGTTGTCGTTAGATATTGGGTTACTAGAAGGTTTATTGATTTGTGATACCAGGTAAATGTCGCTTGCGGATGTTGCTATTTGTATGGAAGCTTTCTCTCCGGGTTCAATAGGCTTGCTGCTGGCTTGTGTCCACATATATGCAGGAGCGGCAGGCTGATTCATTCTGGTATCAAAAACTTCGATATAGCGCTTGTCTTTTATAATATGATTGTCTTTGTCTGTGGTAGTAAATTCCATTACATAATATCCGGCAGGCAAGTTGGGCTTTCCTAAGTTCCATTTCCCGTTTTGCTTTGTGGAATCAGTATGTGTGTAAACCTCTTTACCTCGTTGCCAGGTTGTAAAATCACTTTCCGATTGATATTCATCATGTGGAAACAGGTGGATATATTCCTCTTTATTCATTACGAATTGATCGGGCTGTGACCAGTAACGTTTACGAACCAAACGGCCTTCAGGAAGCAGTTGTATGATCTTTACATTAACTGCAGCCGGCTGAAATGCTCCATTTAAATTTTCGGTATGAATAGATAGTGTATCCATACTATTAACCGGCAGTTTTTCGTCAACAGATACTGTTAATAGGAGCGATTGATAACCTGCCGATACTATTTGTTCGCTGCTCCTGGTTTCACCGCCTATATCCGTTACGTCGGCATAGATGTGATAATCAAAAACAGGATGAAAGCTGGTATCAATTGTAGCGTCTGGAATGGCATTGAAAATGATATTGAATCCGCCATCCTTGCCAGTTGCTATTTCTCCATGCGCTATTTCCATTGGCTGCGCTACAGGCAGCATATACCGATACATCCAGGTATATAAAAGCCGTGGTTGCCGTACTACACGATATGCTACTTTAGCACCGTCAATACTGTTGCCTGCATATGCTTTGGCAATACCGGAAATGTGAATACTGTCTCCGGCTTTATATGCATTTTTTATCTTTTCAAATTCCACATAAAATTTTGGACGTTTATATTCCTCCACCGAAAAATTGATTGCATTATCCTCATCTTCATAGATTTTAAATTCACCATTTAATATATCTTGCGGCAACGTAAACTTACCTGCAAAAGAGCCGTATTCGTTAGTAGTAACCTGCAAGGAATCTACCTCTTCTTCATTGGCATCTTCTAAAAAAATGGTAGTATGATAACCCGGCACAATACTATTCCTGTTGTTATTTTTATGAACGGTTATTCCTTTAAAATAAACAGTCTGACCGGGCCGGTATATAGATCGGTCTGTAAAAAAGAAAACCTTATGTGCCGTATCTGCTTTTGAAGTATCGGTATCCATATTGGAGTAGTACGCATAGGACGCATGATCCGATATTAAACTATCACCACTATATTTAATATCAATAAAGTAGCTGTTGTTCTGACTTTTGAATTTGGTATTGATTTTAGTATATCCGTTGCCGTTGGTATTGAAAATGCTTTGTAGTGTTTTGGTATATTGGAAGGTTTTATAATTATACTGTTGTTGATATACCTGTACGGTTGCACCAGGAAGCGGTTTGCCAGTTTCGCGATTCAACACAAATAGTTGATTTTCCTTTATTACATAGCTGATATTAGAAACAGAAAACCATTGTGAGCCTAACAAATCAGTTACACTAAACCGCTGCTCATTGCTTGCCAGTAAAATATATTCGCCAACCGGTAGCGCGTCTACTTTTATTTCCACTGCATGTTGCTGCAGATCGTTAGAAGCTGGTAAAGGCTGGCTCCATGATTTTAAAACTGTCGCTGCTGTAATCGTTGTCCAATATTTTCGTCGTAGTGATTTAGAAGGCTTGCTTTTAAAGCTGCATTTATTTTAATTATCCGAAAGAATAAAGCCGGTGTATTTTTATAATTTACCAAAGCCCGGAATGGTTGTCCGGGTATATTAACCTTCTCGATTTCGAAGGAAAAATTGGTACGGTTTATATCCTGCAGTAAATTAAAACTGTTTACCCAACCCTCATTTTTTACCGTGCTGTCTCTTACTGTTTTTTCTAAAATTTCTTTTGCTTTTATTCTGTCATATCGGTGCGCAGTATCTTGTAAAGGCTGATATCTGGCTGCTAAGCTTTCGTAATAAGAGGCTAGTAAAAAAGAGGCCTGCGATGTGAGAGATGGGCTGTTGTACGTATTGATGATATTCTTTAAGGCCTGCTGATATAAGGCTTCTTTGTTGAGGGATACCGAATGCTCATAAACAAATTGAATACGGTTAATATCCACATCTATCAGCGCATCGGGCTTTGCATCGGATACATGAAACGCTATCAAATCCTGGAAAATCAATAATGCTTTGTGCAGCAAGGAAAGTGAGTCTTTAGTGGTGAAAGATGCTTTTGCAAAATCAGCAGCCGGCGCAAAAGCTTCAGGTTGCGATATTTCAAATGAATAAGCCGGTTTCCTGATATCCCCTTCATCGCTCTTAAAATAGTTTAATGCCTGCTGTGCTAAAAGATCGTACAAAGTAGGGCGGAGGTGGCGAACGTTTCCCCTAATAATTATGGCGTTGTATGCATTTAAATTGGTGGCCTTTAAAAGCGTTTTATTATGTATGGACTGTAGGTAAAGATTACTGATCTTATTATGGAAATCATTCGGCGTCCACGTAGCAATATCTTCTTTATTAAAGTTAGTAGTATTGGTTCTTTGATATAACATCCATCGATTGCGCTCAAAGTATTGCAGGTATACATTCGCCAGTAAGCTTTTTAAAATGGAAGCAGCCGGTTCTTTACTGGTTGCAATTTCATTTTCCAGTTCTTTGGTAGCCAGTTGCTCATTATTTTCACGGGTTTCCTGCTGTAAAGAGGTCATATATACCAGGCATTTTATTAGCTGTGCATCCTGGCTGTTTTTCTTTGCAGCTACGTAGATTTTCTTTACTTCTGCTAATGCTGATTTTGGTAAGGCCCGTGCTACCAGACTATCTATATGCTGCCATTCTTTTGGATAAATATTTTTAGGCTGTGCCTGAACGTTATATGCAAGTAATATTACTAATACTGCAAAAATTGCCAGCGGTTTTATTCGTTTCATAATAGTGGAATAAAGCATATACTCTTTATAGATGCACTAACATAAACAAATTCCACAAAAGCTACCCGGTTGTTTACGGATAATGATAGAAGGTTGAACTATTGCACTGTTTCATCGTTAATAAAAAAACTCCAGCCTATCTGTAGCTTATTGATGGCTTAGTTGTAGTAAGGATAACTTTGCGTAAAGATCTATTACAGGCAGCTGACAAATATCAGCTAAACCTTAAACAAGCTCTTAATATTATTACGCCATCTTTTACTGTACGAATGACATTTATAAAGTATATTTATTTATTGGTTTTCGTACACTATGAAATAACAAAGAAGCCCTCACCAATTTTGCTGAGGGCTTCAAATTTTTATAGAATCGTTCTGCTTATCTTTTTATTATCTGCGCCATGGTTTTGCCAATATCAGCAGGGCTTTGCACCACATGGATACCGCACTCTTCCATAATCTTCATTTTTGCGGCAGCTGTATCTTCTGCACCACCCACTATGGCTCCGGCGTGTCCCATTCTGCGTCCCGGAGGCGCGGTTTGCCCGGCAATGAAACCTACAACGGGTTTTTTATTACCGCTTTGTTTAATCCATCGGGCGGCTTCTGCTTCCATACCACCACCAATTTCGCCAATCATTACTATGGCATCGGTTTCGGGATCATTCATAAACAATTCTACCGCTTCTTTGGTAGGCGTACCAATAATAGGGTCGCCGCCAATACCCACCGCAGTGGAGATGCCAAGGCCAGCTTTCGCCACCTGGTCGGCTGCCTCGTAGGTTAGCGTACCCGACTTGGATACAATACCAATACGGCCTTTCTTAAATACAAAGCCAGGCATAATACCCACCTTGCATTCATCTGCCGTAATTACTCCCGGACAGTTAGGCCCAATTAAACGGGTATCCTTTCCCACTAAAAAGTTTTTTACTTTCACCATATCCTGTACCGGGATTCCTTCAGTAATACAAACTATCAAAGCAACACCGGCATCTGCCGCTTCCATAATTGCATCGGCTGCAAAAGCCGGCGGAACGAAAATGATGGATACATCGGCACCGGTTTCTTTTACGCAATCCGAAACGGTATTAAACACTCTTCTGTCCAGATGCGAAGTGCCGCCCTTGCCGGGTGTAACGCCGCCCACCAAATTAGTACCGTACTCTATCATTTGCGAAGCATGGAACGTGCCTTCCGTACCGGTAAAGCCCTGTACCAATACCTTTGAGGCTTTATTAACCAAAATACTCATAACTAAATTTAAAGTTGGGCAAAAGTAAGGAATAAGAGGTTAGCTTACAGGTTCTGTATGGAGGCTATTTAGTTTTTTTGAGAAAGAAGCAACGGGAAGACTTGGTTGGACAGAAGCTTTTATTGATGCTAGTGCAGAAAACTAAAGCAACCCTGAACAACGGGAATTTTGATGCGGGGCCGGGTGATAACAGGTTTTGTATAGATGGTATGGTGAATAAACTCGTCGGCTTTTTTGGTGAGCCTGTAAAATTTGCCGAATGAATCTACTTTGTACGCTGCAATATATCCTTCCGATAAAAGAAAAAGGAACTCTTCTTTTTCCATGCGCTGTTTGCCAAAAATGATCACATCAGGGAAATAAAAGAAGTCCTGGATAGAGCAATTATATACTCTAACCAGTAAGGCCAGCTGCTGCTTAAAAGTTAACTGATTCATGTGGCTACCCATTTTCACCTTATCGTTTGATACTAAAAGCCTTATATAAATATAAACAAATATTGTATCATTTAAATATCTGATTAGTATTTTATTAGAAATTTTCTAAAAAAGACATTACAGCGCAACTAAACTGGTTTTGGAAAGGATATAGAATGAGTTAGAAGCAGGTTTATTATAGACAGTAGTAGCCTATTTTAAGATGTAACAGAGGCGCCCTCTTCCGGAGGTGGCACCAATGTAGGCGCATTTTCATTTGTCAGCTCGGCCATATTCCGGTCGTTGGCAATTTTGCCGGTTTCTTCCAGCATCCGCATATCCTTGGCATCTCTCAAAAATTCAGATGCAAAAATAAAATGGTTCAGGCGTTCGTTTTTGCTAAAGATGATTTCTTTATTATTGCCTTCCCATTCTTTTTGTCCCTGGTACATATACACTATATGATCGCCAATTTCCATTACGCTGTTCATATCATGTGTATTAACAACAGTAGTGATATTGTACTCCATCGTAATATCATGAATTAACTGGTCAATCAGTCCTGAAGTTTGCGGATCAAGACCGGAGTTGGGTTCGTCTACAAAAAGATATTTTGGATTTAATACAATTGCCCGTGCAATACCTACGCGTTTCATCATACCACCGCTTAGCTCGCCGGGAAATTTTTTATTGCTGCCTTTTAAATTTACCCGCTCTAATACTTCGTTTACCCGGTCCAGCTTTTTTTTGCGGCTCCAGTTGGTAAACATATCCAGAGGAAATACTACATTTTCTTCTACCGACATACTGCTGAAAAGTGCCGAACCCTGGAAAAGCATCCCAATTTCTTTACGGATCTCCTTTCGCCCCTCTACACTCATTTCGGTAAAGTCGTTGCCATTATACAAAATATGTCCGCTGCTTGGAGCAAAAAGCCCCACCAGGCATTTCATAAACACGGTTTTACCACTGCCGCTGCTGCCAATGATCAAATTACACTTACCAGCATTCATTACAGCGTTTACACCATTTAAAACGGTTTTATCGCCAAAGCCTTTCTTTAAATCTTTTACTTCTATCATTATTTTAATAATAAGGCTGATAATACATAATCAGCAAATAAAATAGCTACACAACTTACTACCACCGCCTTGGTGCTGGACCGCCCAATTTCTACTGCGCCACCCGATACATTGTAACCAAAAAACGCCGGGATACTGGATATGATAAAAGAAAATGCATAGGTTTTTATCAAAGCAAAAAACACATTGTATGGTAAAAAACCTTCCAGTAATCCTTTGTCATATTGGTCTGCGGAAATAATGCCGGACATGACGCCTGCTGTACGGCCGCCCCATATGCCCAAAAGCATAGACAATACTACCAGCATGGGTATAGTAATTAAGCTGGCCAGTATTTTGGGCAGCACCAAGTATGTTTTTGTATTGATACCCATAATTTCCAATGCATCAATTTGCTCTGATACCCGCATATTACCTAATTCACTGGCTATCTTGCTGCCTACTACACCGGCCAATACAATACAGACCAGCGTAGGGGCAAATTCTAATATTACGGTATCTCTGCCCACTTGTGCAATGGCAGATATGGGCACTAACGGGCTGGTTAACTGGTAGGCTGTTTGCAAGGTAGATACCGCACCAATAAACAGGGAGATAATAGCAACAATACCCAGGGAGCCGATACCAATTTCAGTACATTGATACATAAACTCCTTCCAATACATCTTCCAGTTTTCCGGTTTGGAAAACATGGCCCTAAGCATTATAAAATATTTTCCCAAGTCGCCTAAAAATTTCTTCATAGCTATACTATATTGTATCTGTGGTAAACACCTTTACATTTTGTTTTTCTTCAATTGCTTCCACCAGGGCGACCGCCTGATCATTTCTGCTGTGGCTGCCTGACTTTTTAATTGGGCATCTACAATAGCAATGGTTGCCATATTTACAATGCTGCGAACAGAACTGCCTAACTGCAATACGTGTACTGACTTTTTTAATCCTAATAAAATCGGGCCAATGGCATCGGCGGCTCCTACTTCTTTCAACAAATTATAAGCGATATTACCGGAAGCAAGGTTTGGAAAAATGAGGGTATTCACTTCTTTGTCTACCAATTCGCTAAACGGATAATTTTCCTTCATGATGTCTTTGCTAAACGCAACGCTGGCCTGCATCTCGCCATCCACTATTAACGATGGCATGCGCTCCTTCACTATTCTGCGGGCTTCCGCTACTAACCGGGCTTCCGGCGAATTGCTGGTACCAAAGTTAGAGTAGCTGAGCATAGCTATACGGGGTATGATATTGAAGTTTCGGACTTCCCTAGCTACGGTAAGTGTAATATCAGCCAGTTCTTCGGCCGTAGGATTAAAGTTTACAGTAGTATCACCTAAAAATAAGGGTCCTTTTTTAGTAAGCATCAGGTACATGCCGGCCAGTTTTTTAACGCCTTCTTCCGTGCCGATGCATTGCAGCGCCGGGCGGATGGTATCGGGATAATTTTTAGAAGGGCCTGCTATGGCGGCATCAGCATCCCCTGCTTCCACCATCATATACGCAAAATAATTCCGGTCGCGCATCATCTTTCTCGATTCGTAGTAATTGACACCTTTGCGCTGGCGTTTGTTAAAAAAGAGTTCGCCATATTGCTTGCGCTTTTCTTCCATAGAATCGCTGTGAGAATCAAAAATAGGCAGGCCTTCCAGACCGATACCATTAGATCGGGCAAGTTCCCTGATTTTATTTTCATCGCCCAATAAAATAGGATAGCCAATACCTTCATCCATTATTATCTGTATGGCCTTTAACACTTTTATATTGTCGGCTTCTGCAAAAACAATACGTTTCGGATCCCGCCGTGCTTTTGCGCCAATAACCCGTAGCACCTGGTTTTCTAATCCTAACCGCCCGTTTAAAATACTTTCATATGCTTCCCAATCGGTTATGGGTTGTTGTGCCACGCCACTATCTATAGCAGCACGGGCAACGGCTGGCGCTACTGTAGGCAGCAGCCGTGGGTCCAGCGGTTTGGGAATAATGTAATCGGGGCCAAAGGTGATGGTCTTGGCATTATATGCCAGGTTCACTATATCGGGCACCGGTGATTTTGCAAGATCGGCCAAAGCTCTTACGGCTGCCAGCTTCATAGCTTCGTTAATTTGCGTAGCTCTCACATCCAGGGCGCCACGAAAGATATAAGGAAAGCCCAGCACATTATTAACCTGGTTCGGAAAATCGCTGCGGCCGGTAGCCATAATAATATCGTTGCGGGCTTCAATAGCATCTTCCCAGCTAATTTCGGGATCGGGATTAGCCATAGCAAAAACAATCGGATTTTTAGCCATGCTTTTCACCATATCTATTGTAACTACATTGCCCACACTCAAGCCTACAAATACATCGGCTCCTTTCAGGGCTTTGTCTAAAGTGAGGTCTTCTTTTGCATTGGCAAATTTTAATTTAAATTCTTCAAGGTCGGTGCGGCCACGGTGCAGCGGACCTTTTATATCAAACACAAAAAAGTTTTCCGGTTTGGCACCCAGTGCTACGTAAAGCTGAATGCACGCCATAGCGGCTGCACCGGCACCGTTTATTACAAATTGTACTTTGTCAATTTTTTTCTTTTGGACCTGGAGTGCATTTAGCAAGGCTGCTGAACTGATGATAGCCGTTCCATGCTGGTCGTCGTGCATTACCGGGATGCTCAGCTGTTCTTTTAATGCCTTTTCAATATAAAAACATTCCGGTGCTTTGATGTCTTCCAGGTTAATGCCGCCAAATGTGGGTTCCAGTGCTTTTACGATCTGCACAAACTTTTCAGGGTCTTTCTCATTCACCTCAATATCAAATACATCTATATCCGCAAATATTTTAAACAATACGCCTTTGCCTTCCATTACGGGCTTGCTGGCTTCCGGGCCAATATCGCCCAAACCCAATACCGCTGTGCCATTGCTGATTACTGCTACCAAATTTCCTTTAGCGGTGTATTTGTAAACGTCTTCTTTATTGGCCGCAATTTCTTTGCAGGGTTCTGCTACGCCGGGCGAGTAGGCTAAGGAAAGGTCCCGTTGTGTTTTAGCCTCTTTGGTAGGCACCACTTCTATTTTACCAGGCTTTCCTTTTGAGTGATATTCTAATGCTTGTTGTTTTCGTAAGTCGTTTTGCATAATACTGTTTAATATGTAGCCTGCTGCCTGTCTTACTAAGATTTTACTATTACAACCTTTCTGAAAATATAGTGCAAAATACAATTAAAACCATGTATTGATAAAGAACCGGTGCTCTGTTGACTTAAACAGGCTGCAAACACTCAAATCTCCACTTCATTTGGTAGTTGATATGGGCAGAAACGTATCCATAATCTTTGACAATTATTTTAAACTATATAGCCGCACTATTTTAAAAGACCTTAAAATTTTAGTATTGGTATGGATTTTAAAAAGAAACCTGTGCTCCTAATGTAGCCATAATGCCGATGCCTGTTTCAATAGCAGCTTCGTCAATATTAAATAGCGGGGTATGTACACCAGCAGTAATACCCTTTGCAGCATTGGCCGTTCCCAGCCTGAAAAAACAGGCGGGAATCCGCTGCGAATAATACCCGAAATCTTCGGCACCCATGCGTATCTCTGTTTCTTCCACATTGCCGGTTCCCATATACATTTCAGCAATATTTTTGGCAAGGGTAGTTAAAGCTTCGTTGTTATATACTGTAGGGTAACCTACATCAATATGCAGTGCTATTTCGGCGCCCATAGCCTGCACCAGTTGTGTAGCATGGTGCCGAATCAACTGGTGCGCTTTTGCCCGCCATTCCTCATCCATAGCTCTGAAGGTGCCCATTAGTTTTACTTCGCTTGGTATCACATTGGTAGTAGTGCCACCCTGGAAAGAAGTAATAGAAAGTACGGAAGGAGAGAGGGGATTGTTGTTCCTACTGATGATTTGCTGAAGACTTACTATCAAATGCGAGGCAATCAATATAGTGTCGGCTGTAAGATGCGGAGCAGCCGCATGGCCACCTTTGCTTTTGATAGTGATATAAATTTCATCGGCACTGGCCATTACTTTACCGCTGCGAAAACTTAGTTTGCCTACTTCCAGTTGGGGATTTACATGCAGTCCAAAAATACATTGCGGAGCCGGATTTTGCAGTACGCCTTCTTTAATAAGCAGGGAAGCGCCGCCGGGATTTTTTTCTTCGCCGGGCTGAAAAATAAGTTTTACCGTTCCTTCCCAATCATTTTTAAGTTGCGAAAGTATTTTGGCAGCACCCAGTAAACAACTGGTATGCACATCGTGGCCGCAGGCATGCATTACACCTTCGTTTTGCGATTTGTAGGAAACCGTATTTTGTTCTTTTATAGGCAACGCATCCATATCGGCACGCAACGCAACCGTTCTGCTTTGCGGGTTTTTGCCTTCAATGATACCTATCACGCCAGTGGTGGCTTTTACTTCAAATGGAATACCATATTCCCCTAGTTTTTGCTGAACAAATTTTGACGTTTCATATTCCTGGTAGCTCAACTCGGGATGGGCATGCAGGTGGTGCCGTATTTGAATGAACTCCGCTGCATATTCTTTTGCCAACTGTTTTATTCGATCCATTATCCGCAAAATTAAAAAACCATCCCGTAGTAAGATGGTTTATATTAAAACAGCTTTTTCTTTATTCGTCCAACGCATCTTTATCCGGTTTTATTTCAATGGTTTCCGGTATAATGTATACGCCTTTCGTGAAAATGGTATTCATTTTTTTCTGGTATTTTTCAGCTTCGTCGCGGGTTTTAAAGTTTCCAGCTTTCAATTTAAAATATGGCGTTTGGTATAATAAATAGGCTTTCAACTGAGGAAAATTGGTGTAAACTTTCGTTTTGGCTTCAATGGCTTCATTGCGGTTGCTGGTGTTTACTATTAGCAGCCGGTAGCCCTGCATGGTATACCCGTTTGCTTTTTTTACGGCTACATTAATATTGGCTTGCTTATCTACCAACATATCAATCCGTGGATCTTTATGTATGATAACGGAAGAGGATACGCTATTGGATACATTACCCTGGGCAACAGCCGCTTTTACTAAAAACAATAAGAACAGCAGTACAACATTTTTCATTATGGCAAATTAAGAAATCCATTGTTAATCTCACTGCAAATTAATAATCGTTGGTATTTGCCGGTTGGCCATGCACAATAGCAATGCTTGCGCTGCATCCTAAACGGGCGGCGCCAGCATCCAGCAGTTCTTTTGCAAAAGCAAAGGTTTTAATTCCGCCGCTGGCTTTTATTTGTATAGATGGCGGAAGGTGCTGCCGCATGATTTTTACCGCTTCTACAGTGGCTCCTTTCTCGGCATAGCCGGTGGATGTCTTTAAAAAATCAACTGAATAATTTTTATAAAAGGAGCAGCATTCTATAATTTCTTCATTGGATAATATGCCACTTTCAATGATCACTTTTAAAACAGCATTGTTTTTTTTTAGCCGGGTGATAGCTTCTATTTCCTTTTCAAGAATATGCCAGTCTTTATTTTTGAAAGCGGCAAGGTTCATCACCATATCCAGTTCATTGGCACCTTCATTTATTGCCTGTTCCGCTTCTGTTGCTTTTGTTTTTATAGTATGATATCCAAATGGAAAACCTATAACCGTTGCTACTTTTACCAGCGTATTGCCTAAATTTTCTTTGGCAAGTGCTACATATACCGGAGGAATACACACCGCTGCAAAGCGGTATTGAATAGCTTCTGCACAAATTTTTTCTACCTCTGTTTTTTTTGTGGTGTTTTTTAAAAGTGTATGATCAATAAGTTGAGCGATGTTCATTTAAAAGTATTTATTTTTAAAACCTTAATACATCAAACCCTCACAAAGTACTTTAAAAGACCAAGATATGACAAGAGCTAAACGCTTACTACTGGCTTGTGGATTTTTATTTTTAGTGAAAATGGTACAGGCGCAAGCCACTTTCCCGGTAAACGGTATTGCCGACGAGCGCCACCATTACTATGCATTTACCAACGCTACTATTGTAAAAGATGCTGCCACTACCCTGCAGCGGGCTACTCTAATTATTAAAGATGGAAAGATTGTAGCTGCGGGTAGTAATATTAATGTACCAAAAGGAGCGGTAGAAGTGCCCTGCGATGGTAAGTATATCTATCCATCTTTCATTGATATATATAGTGATTACGGAACGCCTGCACCACCGAAGCCCCAAGGTGCCCGCGACTTTTTTGCACAGCAGCAAATAAACAGCAATACTAAAGGTGCCTATGGCTGGAACGAAGCAATTAAAAGCCAGGCGGATGCATATAAAGTATTTGCAAGTGATGCAGCCAAAGCAAAAGGGTTGCGTGATATTGGTTTTGGTACGGTACTCACCCATGTAAAAGATGGTATTGCACGGGGCACCGGAACGCTGGTAACGTTAGCAGAGGGTAGTGAAAATAAAGCAATGCTGAAAGAAAGGGCTTCCGCACATTTCTCTTTTGATAAAGGAAGTTCCCGTCAAAGCTATCCCAACTCGATGATGGGAGTGATAGCCCTGCTGCGTCAAACCTATTTGGATGCACAATGGTATAAAAATAAACCGGCCGGCGAAGGCACCAATTTAAGTTTGGAAGCCTGGAACAATAATCAGAATTTGCCGCAGATCTTTGAAGCCAACGATAAATGGAATGATTTAAGGGCTGACAGGATTGGTGATGAAGCAGGGGTGCAATATATTATAAAAGGCGGTGGCAACGAGTACCAGCGCATTAAAGAAATAGCCGCTACCAAAGCCAGTTTTATTCTGCCGCTAAACTATCCGCATGCACAGGACGTAGAAGATCCGAACGATGCCCGTTTTGTAGCGTTGGATGATTTAAAACATTGGGAAATGGCGCCAACAAACCCGGGTGCTTTGGAAAAAGCCGGTATTCCCTTTTGCTTTACTGCGGCCGATATGAAGGATAATAAAGAGTTTATTGCCAATATACGGTTGGCATTTGATTACGGTTTAACTGAAGCTACTGCGCTCAATGCACTCACCAAAACGCCAGCCACTTTGCTGGGTGTGTATGATAAGGTTGGAAGCCTGGATGCCGGCAAACTCGCCAACTTTTTAATAACATCCGGACCCATATTCGACGAAAAAACCACTATCCTTCAAAACTGGGTACAAGGTAATAAGTACGGTGTGAAGGATGATATATGGAAAGAATCAAGAGGCACCTATAAATTGGTAATTAACACAGCTTCCGGGCCGGTTAATTATACGCTGGATTTTAAAAGCCCATCTGCGGCCAGCGTGATTGGGAAAGATACCGTTACTTCCAAATTTTATTATGATGGCAGAAACGTCCGTATCAATATGGCGCCGGAACGCGGCCTGGAAACCAACTGGCGGTTAAGCGGCACTATCAGCGGCGATATCTGGAGCGGCTATGGAGAAGATACTGCCGGCAATCCGGTTACCTGGACGGCTACCTATGCACAGCCTGCCATGCAAAAAACAGATAGCATCCGGCACAAACTTGCTGGCCCGGTAGGAAAAGTGATGTATCCTTTTGTGGCTTATGGTTGGGAGGAAGCACCCAGGCAGGAAAATTTACTTATTAAAAATGCCACCGTTTGGACCAATGAAAAAGAAGGCATTTTGCAAAATGGCGACGTGCTGGTGAAGAATGGAAAGATTGCTGCCGTAGGTAAAAATCTTTCAGATGCATCGGCCCGGACCATTGATGGCAGCGGCTTGTATTTAACGCCGGGTATTGTGGACGAACACTCGCATATAGCAGCTTCTTCAATTAATGAAGGCGGACAAAGTGTAACCTCCGAAGTTCGCATCGGCGATAACTTAAACCCGGACGATATTGAAATTTACCGCCAGCTAAGTGGTGGTGTTACTACTTCGCATATCTTACATGGTTCGGCCAATACTATTGGTGGACAAACGCAACTCATAAAGCTGCGCTGGGGCGCTGATGATGAAGAATTGAAATTTAAAGGCGCCGATCCTTTCATCAAATTTGCATTGGGAGAAAATGTAAAACGTTCACCCAGCGCTATTGGCAATAATTCCAACAACAACCGTTTTCCTGATACGCGTATGGGTGTGGAAGAAGTATTGGTAGATGCTTTTACACGGGCTAAAGATTATGAAAAGAACTGGAAAGAATATGAAGCAAATAAAAATAAAAAAGGATCAGCTGCGCCTCGCAGAGATCTGGAATTAGATGCGTTGGTGGAAATATTAAACAACAAGCGTTTTATTACCTGCCACTCTTATGTACAAAGTGAGATTACGGCTGCTATGCGGGTTGCGGACAAGCTGGGCTATCACTACAATACATTTACGCATATACTTGAGGGCTATAAAGTGGCGGATAAAATGAAAGCGCATGGCGCTAACGCCTCTACATTTTCTGATTGGTGGAATTATAAAGTGGAAGTGATTGATGCTATTCCATATAATGCCTGGCTGATGCAGCAGGAGGGGTTGAATGTAGCCATCAATTCAGACGACGCAGAAATGGCCCGCCGCTTAAACCAGGAGGCAGCCAAGAGTGTAAAATATGGCGGTATGAGCGAAGAAGATGCATTTAAAATGGTTACCATCAATCCTGCAAAAATGCTGCATATTGAAAATAGGGTAGGTAGTATTAAAGTGGGCAAAGATGCCGACCTGGTATTATGGAACAATAACCCACTGAGCATATATGCCGTAGTTCAAAAAACAATAGTAGATGGTACAGTATATTACGACCGCGAAAAAGATGCGGTGATGCGCAAGCATATTGCCATGGAACGAAACCGTATTATTAAAAAAATGATCAGCGAGAAAAAGGCCGGTGCTAAAGTGCAGCCTGCCCAGCCCAGTTATCAACTGATGCAAAGTTGCGAGGAGCACGATCATTCGGACAGGATACTTGAAATTGATGATACTGAAAATGCTAACCAATAAATAGAACCGGCAATGAAAAAAATAATTATATACTTCATTTCTATTATTCTCTCCAGTTGCGTTGTTAAAGCGCAGGAAAATATATATCCGGCACCGAAGCAAACCGCGCCTTTTATCATCACCAATGCTACCGTGCATATAGGCAACGGACAGGTGCTGCCCAATGCTTCTGTAGAAGTAAAAGATGGAAAAATAATACAGGTAGGTACAGGCATTACCGCAGCTGCCGCCGAAAAGGCGATTGATGCATCGGGCAAGCAGGTGTACCCCGGCTTAATACTATCAGTTACCAATCTTGGTTTGGTAGAGGTGCCCAGTGTTCGTGCCAGCAACGACCTTACAGAAATCGGGGAGATCGATCCTTCCATACGGTCTATTGTAGCTTATAATACTGATTCGAAAGTAACCAATACGTTGCGGCCTAATGGCATATTGCTGGCCAATATTGTACCGCAGGGGGGCTTAATCAGCGGTTCCTCTTCTGTAGTACAGTTGGATGCCTGGAACTGGGAAGATGCGGCTTACAAAATGGACAACGCTATGAATTTTTATATGCCTTCTTTATTACCGCGTCCGGCACGGCTGGCCGCTTTTTTTGGTACACCACAAACTGACCCCATTAAAGAAGGGTTGGAAAAAATTGACGAAATAAAAAGTTTTTTTCGCGAAGCAAAAGCGTATCTCGCCAGTCCGGCACATGAAGAAACGAATATCAAGTTCAATGCTGTAAAAGGATTATTTGACAACTCTCAAAAATTGTTTGTTCATGCCAATACGGTAAAGCAGATGTTATTGGCAATTGATTTTGTAAAAGAGTTTCATTTTAGTGTGGTGATTGTAGGTGGTGCTGATAGCTGGCAGATTGCTGATTTGCTTAAGCAAAATGGCATAGCAGTGATACTAACGCAGCCGCATACCCTGCCAATATTGGAAGATGATGATATAGAACAGCCGTATAAAACACCGGCGATGCTGCAAAAAGCGGGAGTGTTGTTTGCCATAACCGATGTGGACGGCGAAACCCGTGGCCGCAACTTGGCTTTTAACGCCGGTACCGCTGCAGCCTATGGCTTAACCAAAGAACAGGCGTTGCAATCCATTACTATAAATGCGGCTAAAATTTTAGGCGTGGCCGATAAAACCGGCACTCTGGAAGTAGGAAAAGATGCTAACCTTTTCATCAGCACCGGCGATGCGCTGGATATGCGTACCAATATTATTACAGCGGCTTTCATCCAGGGTAGGCAAATAAGCCTGGATAATAAACAAAAGCAGTTATTTGAAAAGTATAAGTACAAATATGGGTTGAAGTAAAAACGGGTTTTTGTAAAAGTCCTGCGTCAGCAGGACTTTTAGTATGCGTCGTCATAAGTGTAAATAGTACAGTAAATCTTTTGCTTCGGTTGGGAAGCTTTAGTAAAAAAGGGATTCGTCAAAGGCATTATGGCAAAAACAAATAATATCTTAAAAATTTATTAGATTTACTTACGCCGTTCCCTTGAAGCGTATTTAATTCCTGTTATCAGCAGTGTAGATCAAACTGTTTTTTAACGACTTAATGCTGACTTTTATGAGAATCATCTTCCTGCTCCTGTTGCTTCCCATGGCTGCTTTTACACAAGTAGTAAAAATTAATGAGTACGATAAATTTATCAGGCAAAGAAGAATTGAGCTGGAACCCTTACCTATATTGGCAACTACTACTGCAAACGTGTCTTTAACCTATCACTGCATCGGTTCTACTTTTTATGTAATACTAAGTGGATATGGCTGGGGCGTATCTACTATAAGTGCCGACGACCGCCTGATTTTTCTTTTATCTAATGACAGCACTGTTACTGCCAGATCAACAGGGTTGCAGTCTTACGAAATAAATGGGATACACAATACCTTTAAACATCAGTATTTTATTAGCTTACCTGATATTGAAGCGCTTAGCAAGTATAGCGTTGTGGCCATACGAAAGTATTATATGCAGGACTTTGCCGATATGAAAGTGTCCGGGCAATATGCCGACAATGTGCAAAAACTAAGCAGCACTTTTTTACAGGAATTAAGAAAGGGAAGGGTGCTTCTTACACTGCAAAACATAAACGTGAATGATATTTCCAGGCATATTGGCGATAGTGTAAGGTTCTGCAGCAAGGTGTATAGTACCCAGCGTTACTTCGACTCCTCAGAGAACATTCCCACCGTATTAAATGTAGGCGCTAAGTATCCCAATCAACAACTTACGGCTGTCATTTCGAAGGAGGACCGTAAAAGCTTTGGCAATGCACCTGAGGCGCTTTACGATAAAAAAGATGTTTGCATTTGCGGGGTGGTACAACTGTATAAGGATAAGCCGCAGATCGTTATTCATGACAGGGAGCAGATAACGGTAAAAACGCCTATCAGCCTGGCCGAAGTGGCGATGTATATGGGGGATAGTGCTACCGTATATGGCAATGTAGTTAGTGGCGAGTATTTTTCGGATAGGGAAGATGCACCTACACTTTTAAATTTAGGTGCCGCTTACCCTCATCAATTACTTACGGTAGTAATAGACGGTGTTGACAGAAAGTACTTTACTACGCAACCGGAAAAATTTTATCTCAATAAAGACATAAGCATTACGGGTAAAATAACTTCATCGAATGGCAAGCCGCAAATGGTAGTGCATAATAAAAGCCAGCTTACCGAAATCAGTATGCACGTGGCGGCTGCCGGGGCTATACAAGATGGGGCGCCTGCAAAGAAGATAGCTAAGGAAAACAGGAGCGCTGCTTTCCCCGGCGGCCAGGAAGCCTGGAAGAATTTTTTAATTAAAAGTTTGGTGATACCTGATGACGAGCTGGATTATGGTGAAAAGAAAACGGTTGTTGCGGATATTTCCATAGGCCCTGACGGCACCGTTGACAGGTATACTATCACACAATCGGCCGGTCCTGTTTTTGACAGGCAAGTGATCAGCCTGTTAAAAAAAATGCCGAAGTGGATACCTCAAATTGAAGATGGCAAACCTGTGGAAACCACATTGAAAGTGCCTATCACTTTTCAAAGAGTGGCAAACCCGTCGCGGTGAGGCTTTTTCTAAACTGTTGATGAAACATTTCGTTGAATAATTCCGGCTAATGCTTTTGTATTGTTTGTTCTTGATAAATACACAATTAATATTTATTAAAGGATATAGATTGAGCATTTGATTAACCCGATAATATAGATAAGCCAATTGTTATACAGAGTAATATCGCATTTTCATTTCAAATTTCATTCGTTATTGCTTTAGTGGTTCTCCCGGCTGCTGATTATTGTTGTGGTTCATCTTAACCTGTCTAAGCAAATGTGAGAAAGTGAGTGAGCCCATTTTCCATTTGCCGTTTTCTTTTACATAAACTTCTGTCACCATAAAAGGATTTGTTACGGTGTTGCCACCTACTACCGCTTC
>JAICHT010000031.1 GCA_025924755.1 Chitinophagaceae bacterium
ATATGGATAAAAATAGCATCTCTATCAATCCTTAAAAACTTTTATTATTTTGAGCGCAAACTAACCTCCATGAAATTACTTTTACCAGTGATACTGCTTATTGTCTGCTTTACGTTTTCTGCAGTACCAGTAGCAGCGGCCTCTAGTCCTTCTCAATGTGCCCACTTTCCCAAAGTAATAAACAATCCGGCCAGCCCGTTTATACATCCTCCATATTCTACTGCCCGCCATTTATCTATTATCCAAAAAATAAAATTGAAAGTAGCAAGTTATGCGCTTATTCATAGTAAGAACGCAAGGGATACCCAGTTAACAGCAAAGCAGGCCAGGCAGGCTAAATGGTCGCTGATATTAGGCATAGGCAGTTTTGTGTTGCTGCTGATTCCTTTTATTGGTCTTTTGTCTTTTCCTGCGGCTATTGCAGGATTGGTATTAGGTATTAAATCGTTAAAAGGAAACTCCAACACAAAAGGATTGATTGGCGTTATTACCAGTGCGGTTGTCTTACTTTTGCTCATAATTGGTGTAATAGCATTGGCCCTTTTCTTTGCAAGTGGCTGGTAATACTATATTTTATGCATATAAAGACAATGGCCGAATTTTTAGCGGAAGGAAGAGAACCGGAAGTGCTTTTTTGGGTAGGCTGTTCTGGCTCTTTTGACCAAAGAGCGCAGCGCATTACAAAAGCGTTTGCCCTCATATTAAGTAAGATGGAAATTGATTTTGCCATATTAGGCAATGAAGAAATGTGCACCGGCGACCCGGCACGACGGTCAGGCAATGAGTTTTTATTTCAGATGATGGCCTATCAAAATATTCAGACCCTTAATAATTATGGTATTAAAAAAATCGTAACAGCTTGCCCGCATTGTTTTAATATTTTGAAAAACGAATATCCGGAGCTGGGTGGCACTTACGAAGTAATTCATCATAGTACTTTTTTGCAAACTTTAATTAATGAAGGCAGGCTTAAATTATCGGATGCGGACACTTTTAAAGGCAAACGCATAACCTACCATGATAGTTGTTATTTGGGCAGGGCCAACGGCATATATGAAGCGCCCCGCAAAGTATTGGAAGCGCTGGATATAGAGTTGGTGGAAATGAAACGTTGCGGCAAAAACGGTTTTTGCTGCGGGGCTGGTGGTGCTCAAATGTTTAAAGAGGAAGAGCGGGGAAACACCCGTGTAAACTGGGACAGGGCCAATGAAGCCATAAGCACCGGCTCGCAGGTAATAGCCGCCGCCTGCCCGTTTTGTAATACCATGCTTACAGATGGTGTAAAAGCTGCCGAGAAAGAAAGTGATGTGCAGGTGCTGGATATAGCCGAACTGGTAGCAGCCTCATTGAAATGATGAGTGCTGATTTATGAGTGCTGGATGACAGATTATTTAAAATAGTTAATTCGCATAAATTAATTGGATGTTATTATAATTGCTACGATTCGTTAGGGGACTCTTCAATAACTAAACCCATCAACATTTAAACTCTGTCTCACATCCATCACTCTTAAATCATCATTCATAATTCCCTTCTTACCTTTGCCAAATGAATCTGGAATTTCAACATCTTCTACCGCAAGAGTTCTCCCCTAACAGCCGGGTATGGATTTATCAAAGCAGTCGCTTATTTTCTTTAAGTGAAGCTTTGGAAGTGGAGGATAGCCTGCAACAATTTGTAACCCAATGGGCTTCTCATGGTAGTGATGTACAAGCATATGGCAATTTGTTTTTTGGACAATTTGTAATACTGATGGCCGATGAAAGCACCACCGCTGTAAGCGGCTGCAGTACCGATAGTTCGGTACGGTTTATAAAAAACCTGGGGGAACAATATAGTGTTGATTTCTTTAACCGGATTAACCTTGCTTTTGTATTAAAAGACAAAATACAAACCCTGCCTTTTTCACAACTGACATATGCCTTGCAAAATAACTTTATCACTACTGATACACTTTTTTTTGACAATACGGTACCAACCAAAGAACAGTTAGAGCAAAAGTGGATTATACCTATCAAAGATTCCTGGCTGGCCCAAAAGCTTAAGCTACAGCCACAACAGTAATTTAGCTTTAGATATCCTCCTAAATAGCTTCTGCACACATTCAATATTTTATAAAATAGTATTAAATGTGACATCCTGTCATTATCAGCTTTTATATTGATTATCTTTGCCCCCAATTTTCTAGATTATTATGTTTGAAGTAGCCAATAAAGTGCATGATGAAACCCGCCAGGGAGAAGCATATTCGCCTTTCATAAATGATACTAATACATACGTTCGAAAATTTTATATTGAAAGCTACGGCTGTCAAATGAATTTTAGCGATAGTGAAATTGTAGCTTCCATATTAAACACGGAAGGTTTTGGTGCAACCCGGAATTTTGAAGAAGCCGACCTGATTTTTTTAAATACCTGCTCTATCCGCGAAAAAGCGGAACAAACAGTTCGCAAACGCTTAACGGAGTTTAAGAAATTAAAGCATAAAAATCCTTCTTTACTCGTGGGCGTTTTGGGATGTATGGCCGAACGGTTAAAGTCAAAATTCCTGGAAGAAGAAAAACTGGTGGATTTGGTAATTGGGCCAGATGCTTACCGTTCCTTGCCCGGTTTGATAACAGAGGCAGATAGCGGGCAAAAAGGTGTTAACGTATTATTAAGCCGCGATGAAACGTATTCTGATATAGCACCAGTAAGGTTAAACAGTAATGGCATCACGGCTTTTGTGAGCATTATGCGGGGTTGCAATAATATGTGTTCATTTTGTGTAGTACCTTTTACGCGTGGCCGCGAACGCAGTAGGGATGCAGCCAGTATTATAGATGAATGTCAGAATTTATTTAATGCCGGGTATAAAGAAATTACCTTATTAGGACAGAATGTGGATAGTTATTACTATACTCCGGAAGACGGCAGTTCTACTATAACCTTTGCCATGTTGCTGGAAATGGCGGCACGGGTTTCACCCGATCTTCGCATCCGGTTTTCTACGTCGCACCCCAAAGACATTACCGACGATGTATTGTACACTATGGCCAGGTACGAGAATATTTGCAACTATATTCATTTACCGTTGCAAAGTGGCTCTACACGGGTATTGCAACTGATGAACCGGAATTATACCCAAGAATGGTATATGGCAAAGGTGGACCGTATCCGGGAAATCATCCCCGACTGTGGCATCAGTTCTGATATTATTGCCGGCTTTTGTACCGAAACAGAACAAGACCACAAAGACACGCTGCAAGTAATGGAGTATAGTACCTATGATATGAGCTATATGTTTTTTTACAGCGAAAGGCCCGGAACCTTGGCGCAACGTAGGTATAAAGACGACGTACCCGAAGAGGTTAAAAAGCAGCGCTTGCAGGAAATTGTACAATTGCAAAACCGGTTATCACAGCAAAGCAACCAACGGGATATTGGCAAAACATTTAAAGTTTTGATTGAAGGCGATTCTAAAAAAAGTAGCCAGGACTGGATGGGAAGAAGCAGCCAGAATAAAGTGATCGTGTTTCCAAAGAATGACTACCTTTTTCAACCGGGCAATTACGTTTGTGTAAAAGTTACCAGTTGTACGCAGGCCACATTATTAGGTGAAATAGTAAATTAACCAGCATGGATTTACAGAGCATTAAGAACAGGTTCAGTATTATAGGAAGTTCACCGGCACTTAATTATGCATTACAGGTTGCAGCGCAAGTAGCCAATACCGATTTAACCGTATTGATCGCCGGGGAAAGCGGCGTAGGTAAAGAAGCATTCTCTCATATTATCCATTCATTATCGGCACGCAAGCACAACCCTTTTATTGCCGTAAACTGTGGTGCCATACCCGAAGGAACGATAGATTCTGAATTGTTCGGCCACGAAAAAGGTTCATTTACGGGTGCCGCAGATAGCCGTAAAGGTTATTTTGAAACCGTGAACAGCGGTACCATCTTTTTAGATGAAATTGGTGAGTTGCCTTTGGGCACGCAAGCCCGTTTATTAAGAGTTTTGGAAAGTGGTGAGTTCATCCGTGTCGGTTCATCCAAAGTACAAAAAACAGATGTGCGGGTGATTGCAGCTACCAATAAAGATCTTCTATTATTAGTAGATCATAATAAGTTTCGTGAAGATTTATATTACCGGCTAAGCACAGTGCCCATAAGAGTGCCGGCATTAAAAGACCGCAAAGAAGATATACCGCTTCTCTTCAGAAAATTTGCCGTTGATTTTGCAGAGCGATATAAAACTCCTCCGGTGCAGTTAGAAGAAGATGCAAGAAACCTGTTAATAAACTATCCGTGGCCTGGAAATGTACGGGAGTTGAAAAATATTGCAGAACAGATTTCCGTATTATCAACAGAACGTTCCATTTCTGCCCGGGATCTAATGAAATTTTTACCTCAAAACAATATGAACAGGCTTCCGGTATTGGCTCACTCCAACGGGCAACCTGGTGCCGAATTTTCGAATGAGCGTGAAATTCTATACAAGCTGTTCTTTGAAATGAAAAGAGATGTAACGGAGCTGAAGAAACTGTTTTTTGAAGTAACACAAAACCCGGCTCTTCTCGCTCAAAATCCTGGCTTTTTAAACGAATTAAAAGAATCGCACAAGCCCGAGGCAGCGCAGCCCTTGTTGGTTGGGCACAATATTCAAAACCCTCCACCTGCCTTGTTGCATCACCACGATGATATACATGAACACGAAGAAGTAGAGGAAAGCCTGAATATTGTAGATAAAGAAAAGGAACTTATCATAAAAGCTTTAAAAAAACACAAAGGCAAACGTAAAGACGCTTCGCTTGATTTGGGAATCAGCGAACGAACATTATACCGGAAATTAAAAGAATACAATATTGATGAATAAGCAAGAAAATAAGAACTCAGAATTTAAGATTCAAAACTTCAGCTTTTTAAAAATGGCGGGAGTTCCGCTTTTTGCGTTTTTAATTTTGAATTTTGCTTTTTCTCCCGGTTGCAAAGTGTACAGGTTTGCCGATGTATCCATACCAGACAGTATCAAAACGGTGCGGATCAATTTCATAGGCAACAAAGCACAATATGTCAATCCTCAATTGAGCCCCAACCTTACCGACCGCTTTAAGCAAAAGGTAGTAAGCCAGACAAGGCTCACCCAAACCAATAAGGATAATGCAGATTATGATATCAGCGGATGGGTATCAAATTATGCGGTGAGCACTTCCGGCATTAGCACCACCGGCAATAATCAGCGGCAGGCATCTGTGAACCGCCTTACAGTGGGTGTACATATGATATTGAACAACCAGCTAAGCAACCAGGTACAGGAATTTGACGTGAGCCGAAGCTTTGAATTTGCCGCTTCGCTTTCTTTACAGGCGGCTGAAGCGCAGCTTCAGGATGAGATGGTACGCAATTTAACGGATGATATTTTTAATAGAATATTTTCGAATTGGTAAGTTTGGTTAATTTGCTTTCATGAATGAGGATTTGGACATTTTAACGCAACCCTTCTTGCAAAAAACAATCAGCGAGTGTACTGTTCCTGAAATAAAAGGCATCACCCAGGCCTATCCTTATTTTGCGCCTGCCCAACTGGCTTTGCTAAAAAAGCTAAAGAAGGAAGCGTTGCCCGAATATGATATACAATTGCAAAAGGCCGTGCTGTATTATTACAACCCGTTGCAATTTGAAGCCTTTATTCATTCAGAAAAATTTACTACTTCTTTTGATTTTGATACGGATATTATTGAAAACGTGACCCCTCATGATGAAGAAAGGGTGAAAGCTGCGGAAGAAGGAGTACTGGGAATAGAAGAGCAAAGTATTATAAATTTCCCTGAAAAAGAGAAAAATTCAGAAGCCATTTTACCGCCTCCGGTTGAAAGGAACGAAATCTCACATATAAACGAGCCGGAATATTTGCAGGCATCTTCCCAAGAGGATGAAGTACCAAAAACAGATGCACCACCAGCATTTGAGCCCTATCATACGGTAGATTATTTTGCTTCGCAGGGAATAAAACTTTCGCAGGAAGAAGTGCCTACTGACCGTATTGGAAAACAATTAAAAAGTTTTACAGCATGGCTTAAAACCATGAAGAAACTGCCGGCTTCTGAACTTACCAAAGACCTGGACCCCGGATCGGAAAATAAAGTGATGGATATGGCCGCTCATTCTATTGAAAGTGCCTCTGTGGTTACGGAAGCTATGGCAGAAGTTTGGTTAAAACAGGGGAATACTGAAAAAGCAATTGAAGTTTATAACAAATTAAGTTTGCAAAATCCCTCTAAAAAGGCTTATTTTGCAGCCAAAATTGATCATTTAAAGAAAGCGTCTTAATATGGCTATTTTATTTTTGGTTATAATATTACTGGCTTGCGTGGTGTTAAGCCTGATTGTTTTGATACAAAACCCAAAAGGTGGCGGTTTGGCAGGTAATATTGCCGGCTTCAGTAACCAGTTTATGGGTGTAAAACAAACAAATGATGTTTTGGAAAGAGGCACCTGGATTTTTGCGGCAGTAATTGCGGTTTTGTGCATCAGTTCTACATTTTTTATATCAAAAAGCAGTGCTACTAACAGCAGGTTGGAAAATGTGGGTACATCACCCCTGCCAGCTCAAAACGCACCAGCTTCCAATACTACTACCTTTCCGGTGGCACCTGCAAAGCCGGCCAAATAACTTTTAAAATCTTATTGAACAACCCTGTCTTTGCGGCAGGGTTTTTTTATTTAAATTGAGATAAGTATTTTTTATGAAGCGTATTCTTGTTTTCTTGTTGGTTGTCATTTTATTTGCCTTCATTGGAGCAGCGTGGGTCTTTTTGGCTTCCGATACTGCATTTGATTCGCCCAAAAAAGAATTATATATCCACAGCAACGGAACCACTAAAGAAGCCATATTGGATTCTCTTGAAAAAAATGATATCATAAAAAGTAAAGCCACTTTTAACTGGTTGGCCGCACGGGTAGATTACTGGCAGAATATTAAACCCGGTAAATACGAAATAAAAAAAGGAACCAGCCTGCTTACTCTTATAAGAATGCTGCGGAATGGAAAACAAACGCCGGTAAAACTCGTAATTAATAAAATCAGAACAAAAGAAGAGCTGGCCCATATGGTTGGAAATCGTTTTGAGTGCGACTCTGCACAGATGATTGCTTTTTTAAACAACGCAGATTCGCTTCAAAAATTTGGTGCCGACACCACTACGGCTCTATGGATTATTATACCCGATACGTATACTTATTTCTGGAACACGACCCCGGGTTTGATTTATAAAAAGTTGTATGAAGGTTCGAGAAAATTTTGGACGCCGGAACGAAAACAACAAGCAACTGCCCAGGGATTAACACCGGTGCAAGCTTATACGCTGGCTTCTATAGTAGAAGAAGAAACCAATGCCAATGCAGAGAAGGGAAATATTGCCAGCGTATATATGAACCGCTACAATCATGGTATGCCGCTGCAGGCCGACCCAACCATAAAGTTTGCCATGCGTGATTTTGGGTTGAAACGCATTTATGATAAATACCTGTTCATTCAATCGCCATATAATACTTACAGAAACAAAGGCCTGCCGCCGGGGCCTATATGCACTCCTTCAAAAAATACGTTGAATGCTGTATTAACAGCTCCTAAAACCAACTACCTGTATTTTGTAGCCAGCAGCAGCTTTAATGGCACCCATGATTTTAGCGCCACTTACGAAGAACATATGCAAAAAGCACATGCCTATCAGCAAGCACTGAACCAACGGCAAATAACCAATGATGAAAAGGCCGAAACCAAGTGATGGCAAAAGATATTAAACACGATCTTTTATCTTCTGCAGCAATGGAAAAATTGGCCAACTGGAGTAAGAACAAAACGATGCCGGGTGCAAATGGCTATACATTTTACGAGGTGTGGCAATCGTTTGCACAACAGTTGCGCCGTACCAGTTTGCCGGAAAGAGCAGCAGCCATATCGTTCAACGTGTTTATGGCAATCCCACCCATACTGATCTTTGTGTTTACACTCATTCCATATCTACCAATCTCGCGGCAATTTACAAGAGCTATATTTAGCCTGATCCGGGATATTGTTCCCGGTAAGCAAAATAATACAGCTATTATCCAATTTTTGTTTGATTTTATACATAAACCACGAAACGGATTGTTATCATTTGGTTTGTTTCTGGCCCTTTTCTTTTCCAGCAATGCCATGATGGGAATTCTGCGTTCGTTTGACAGAAATTATGAAGGATTTTACCGGCGCAAAACCGTCAGGAAACGACAAACAGCTTTAAAACTTACCCTGATTGTGTTTGTATTGGTTTTTTGTTGTTTACTTTTATTAGTAGCACAGGGAGCCGTATTGCAGTGGATTGGTATTGAAAGTTCTCCATTGCGGACGCTTATTAAAAATGTAAGATGGGTAATTATAATATTGCTTGTTTTTTATTTTACGTCTTTTATATACCGCCATGGCCCTGCCTTACGTAAAAAATGGCCGCTGTTAACGCCGGGTGCTGTATTTGCCACTACCCTAACCATTATTGCTACCTTTTTAGTTTCGTTTTGGGTAAACCACTTCAGCAATTATAATAAGCTATATGGTTCTATCGGCGCCATATTTATATTGATGTCGTTGATTTATGTAAACGCCCTGGTTATACTCCTGGGCTTTGAACTGAATGTGAGCATTGCGTCTTTGAAGCCTTTGATTCATGATAGAAAAAAAGAAGCAATAGCAAGTCCTATCAAGAAGCGGGGTAATTATTTAAAAGATTAATTGGTCATAGTCAGGAATAGCTTGAAGAGTATATATTATTGAAAAGCCAATATTCTATATGTTGTCATTCAATACGCCCCATGCTTTACTAAGCGTTTCAAATTGCTTTATGGATAAATGCGGACTATTGTAATGTCCTGCCAATTGTTTTTGCCGGAACGCTTCAAATAAAGTAACCCCGCAAGCTACGCTGATATTTAACGACCGGATCATACCCACCTGTGGTATCACTACCTTTGCATCCGCTATAGCACATATTTCATCACTTACGCCTTCTCGTTCATTCCCAAATACAAACGCAATGTTTTGTGTCAAATCCATATCATATAAACCCACTGCATCAGAGGTTAAAGCAGTAGCAACAATTTTATGATACTTTTTTCTTACTTCTTTAAAACACTCCTGCGCATTATCAAACTGATGTGCCGTAATCCATTTCGCTGCGCTCCGGCTGCTTTTATATCCCCAATGATGATGCAGCGGAACTCTTGTATTTAACACAAAAATCTCCTGCACACCCACTGCATCGCAGCTCCGCATTACTGCGGATACATTATGCGGATCAAACACATTTTCTAATACTACCGTAATATCAGTTTGTCTTTTTGATAATACCGACTTGATTCTGTGTAAACGTTCAGGCGTCATAATATGCTATTCTAATATAAAAATCTTAAAGGAAAATCCATTGATGAACGATTGGTATAGTAAGGTGCAAAATGCATCAAAAAATTAAATTAACGGTTTGGATATTTAGAAATTGCCGCTTTGTAGGCTGGTCTTCTTTTTGCAACTGCATACCCATCAAAAATACTATTTATGTCAGGATACCATACTTATAAAACCTGTATTGAAGCTTGCTTGCAATGTGCTGCTATTTGTAACCATTGCGCGTCCGCCTGTTTGCAGGAACAAGATGTAAAAATGATGGCACGCTGCATTCAGTATGATATGGAATGTGCAACCCTTTGCTATGCCGCTGCCCAGCTAATGAGCTTAGGCAACGAACAGGTAAAAGAAATATGCCGTATATGCGCAGCACTTTGCCAGGCTTGTGCTGCCGAATGCGAAAAGCATACTACTAAACATTGTAAAGAGTGTGCAGACACTTGCAAGCGTTGTGCAGAAGAGTGTCTGAAAATGGCTGCTTAAATTTAAGTAGATGTCTTTTAAAGAAAGTTTTTAATTGCTTTATACTGTATTAAATAACTCCTTGTGATTTCTTTGCCATAAAAGAGTTGACTATCTTGCCCTGTCTTATATATCCAACAATATAAGGCGGGTAACAACTTCATTTTATGGTACTAAAAATAGGAATAACGGGAGGTATTGGTTCCGGAAAAACTACGGTAGCAAAAATCTTTTCGTTGCTCAATGTGCCCGTATATAATGCAGATGCTGCATCTAAAAGATTGTATCATACGGACAAAGAATTAATGGCCAATATAAAAAAACATTTTGGCGAAGATATCTACACACAAGACCAGCTAAACCGGTCAAAGCTGGCTGCGCTGGTTTTTAATAATGAAGAAAATTTAGCCTTACTTAATAGCCTGGTGCACCCTCCTACTATTAAAGATGCGGACAACTGGATGCATCAACAAACCGGCCCGTATATTATTAAAGAAGCCGCTTTACTTTTTGAAAGCGGCTCCGCAGGTAATTTAGATTATATCATAGGCGTTCATACTCCCGACTTTTTGCGAATCAAAAGGGCTATGGACAGAGACCATGTTTCGCGTGAAGTGGTATTAAGCCGTATGAACAAGCAAATTGATGAAATAATAAAAATGAAATTGTGCGATTTTATTATTGAAAACAACGAACAGCAACTGGTGATACCACAAGTATTGGAGTTGCACAACATATTTTTACAGCTTGCCGCCCAAAAATCAGCTTAGCTTATTTAATGCTTCTGCAATACGGTTAAATCCTTTTTCGATATTATTTAAATTATTGGCAAACGAAATCCGGATGCAGGCATCATCGCCAAAGGCCGAGCCTGTAACTACCGATACATGCCCAGTATTTAACAGGTACATCGCTAAATCATCTGCATTATTAATAACCGTATCGCCGTCCTTTTTACCAAAGTAATATGAGATATTCGGGAAAGCGTAAAAGGCGCCATCGGGCTCAGTAAACTGCATACCTTTTATGCCTTTCATTAATTCCATCACTCTTTCCTTACGCTCTTTAAATTGATTGACCATAGCCGCTGTTGCATGCAATGGAGATGTGAGTGCCACAATAGCGGATCGCTGTGCAATAGAGTTGGTGCCACTGGTAAATTGTCCCTGCAGCTTTTCGCATGCCTTAACAATTTCTTTTGGTGCAGCCAGGTAGCCCAATCGCCAGCCGGTCATTGCATAGCCTTTGCTTAAACCATTTACTACTATCAGCCGGTCTTTAAGTTCTTCAAACTGCCCGATGCTTTCGTGCTTCCCTGTATAGTTGATGTATTCGTATATTTCATCAGATATGATAGCTACGTGTGGGTGCCTTTGAAATACCGCGGCCAGTTGCTGCAATTCATCTTTTGTATATACCGCACCGCTGGGATTGCATGGCGATGAAAACATGAACAATTTGGTTTTAGGCGTAATAGCAGCTTCCAATTGTTCAGGAGTAATTTTATAACCACTTTCCAAAGTAGACTTTAATAGTTTTACTTCTCCTTTTGCAAACTGCACCAACGCAGCATACGTAACCCAAAAAGGCGTAGGTATAATTACTTCATCACCAGTATCTACGAGGCTTAATACCACATTAGCCAGGCTTTGCTTGGCACCGGTTGAAACAATAATATTTTCGGGTGTATAGTGTAGGTTATTATCTCTTCTAAACTTTTCGCATATTGCTTCCCGTAAGTCCAGGTAACCTGCTACAGGTGTATAATGGCTCCAGTTGTCATCTATGGCTTTTTTTGCAGCTTCTTTAATAAAATCCGGCGTGTCAAAGTCGGGTTCTCCCAAACTTAAATCTACTACGTCTATGCCTTTTGCTTTTAGCTCACGGCCCAGCCTGGCCATTTTCAATGTTTCAGGTTCGCTGAAGCGATCTAATTTCGATGATAATTGCATATTTTAAAATGATATGGGCAAATGTAATAACTTCTACCGGCCATAATCCAATTTAAACTCAGAAAGATCAGGAGTAATTTTTCGTTTGCGGCCAAGTTCATAGTTATAAATTACCTGCCCCAGGTGTTTCATAAACGGGTAACCCACGGTTTCATATTCATATGTGTTGTCATTGTATATACCATCACTATTGCAGCTGATACTGGCACTTAATAAAAATTCAATATTATTTTTAAAATCTACAATATAGGCTGCATCCGTTAAAAAGCCGTATGCATCGCCTTCTTTATTAAAAATGCGAATATTATTATCAACCGTATCAGTAGCGCCATACAATAAAAATTTTCCATAAGCATCGTTGTAGGAAGTATCGTATTGTGGAGCTGTGGATTCTCTGGGCCACATAGACATATAGCTGTGCAGCTGGTGATAATCATCCGGAGTTAAATTAAACCGCTGCCTGGCTGGTACCGCATCCGGAAAAATAAGGCTGATTAATATGGAATGAAGATCTACCAGCGACAAACGGTTTTTCTTAGAAAAGTTAAAGGGCTCATTAATCAACTGATCACCGTCATAAAATCCTTTTCCTAAAAAGGTTTTACGGGGTTGATATTCCAGGTTGCTTTTTACCGCAGGCTGCTGATATATAATTTTAGATGCTCCGTTATAAAAAAGCACCGGGTTGGTAGTACGATTCTGCTCTTCAGTCATATTTACGTTCAGACGGTGTATAATTTGGGTGCTGTCATACCCCATCTGATGCAAAGTATTGTTAATATATTCCTGCCCCAAAAATTCGTACAGCCGGTTAAAAGCTTCGTTATCACTTACCAGCAATATTCTTTTTATATAGTTGGAAATAGTAGGCCTGCCGTCGGGGCTGTTGGGGTCATTATATATTGCGGTTTGGCCGTTATCAAGAGCTTCCGTTATCATTGTGGTGTTTTTATCCAACCCCGGAATCTTTAATTCGTTCAAACGCTGCAGCGCCAAAGCCGCCACCGGAAGCTTAACGGTAGAAGCAGGGTAGATATATTGTTTAGGGTCGGCATTAAAATAATAATTGGTAAAAACCGGCTTATTATTGGCTTTGCGGTCAATCTGAGTATAAATGATTTTGATTTTCCAGTTGGCATTATTTTTTAATAAGGCGTCAAAGTACTGCGGATATTGGTCAAGCAGCCCCGTTAACAAGGCATCAGATTTCGAAAATTTTGTAGTATCGTTTCTTATTTCCATAGCAGGCGTGGCAAACTTTTTAGGTGCATAGCAGCTAAAAACAATTATAACCATCGCACCTGCCAACCAATTTTTAAATTTCATACCACTAAAATAAGGGGGAAAACTTTAGCAATCTATTGGTAAAACCAAGCCGAAGGGCTTGCCCTAATGGGTTAGTACTTAAGCCGAAAAAAAACTATATTTGCCCCTCTTTAAAAAACCGTGTATGCAATTGAAAGGCTTGGTTCGCTTTTTTACCATTCTGTTAATCCTCTATTCTGTTTATGAACTGTCGTTTACGTGGGTAGTACGGAACCATGAGAAAAAAATGGAAACCCGTGCTCATGACTATGTAAATAGAAATTATCCTTCCGCAAAACAAAAGTATGCCGGTAATGCTGAGCTAGCCGCTCTGTACCAGGATACGCTGAATCAATATTACGATCAGCGTGTAAAAAGACTATTGGACAGCACCAAAGATGAAACCGTTCATTATGGTTTTGGCGGTGCTATCAGTTACCAGCAGGCAAAAGAAAACGAACTAAACCTTGGTTTGGATTTACAAGGCGGTATCAACGTAACGATGGAAGTAGAACTTTCCGGCCTGCTGCGTTCCATGTCCAACAATTCAAAAGACCCTAATTTTTTGCAGGCATTGGATAATGCCAACAAACGAAAAGCCAATAGCAATGCCGATTTTGTAACCTTATTTGCTGAGGAATATAAGAAGCTGGCACCAAATGGCCGCCTCGCTTCTATTTTTGCCACTGCCAACCAGGACCGTATAAAGATTACGGACAGCGACAGCCAAGTATTGAGCGAAATACGTACGGAAGCCAATAGTGCTTTTGACCGCACCTTCCGGGTATTGCAAACCCGTATTGACCAGTTTGGTGTAGCGCAGCCTAATATTAATCCAGACAGGGCTAAAGGCATTATTACAGTAGAACTGCCCGGCGTACAAGACCAGGAGCGGGTAAGAAAATACCTTCAATCATCTGCCAATTTACAATTTTGGGAGGTATACAATATTAGCGAAGTGGGCTCCAGCATACAAAAAGCAGATGAGGCTTTTAATATATTGATGGGTGGAAAAAATGCGGATACCAGTGCAGTAAAAAAAGATACAACTGCTACCGTAGCCACTACCACTCCAAACGGAAAAGATACCGGTTTGCTTTCCAAAGAATTGAGCAGCAAGCCTGATACCTCATCTTTAGCAAAAGCAGCTTCTTCCCGCAAAACATTATGGCAATACATCCGGTTTATGATTGATCCGCAAACGGGTCAGGCAATGGATAACGGCCAGATTGGTTTGGTAGCTGTTAACGATACCGCTTTGGTTAGAAGCTACCTGGAAGCACCAAGCGTACGCAATAACTTTCCGGCCGATTTAGAGTGGATGTATGGAATTCCTGATACTAAGAATAATAAAAAGGCCAACTATGTAGCCTTATATGGTATCAAAACGTACGGCCGTGATAAAGCAAAGCTGGAAGGCGAAGCCGTAGTGGATGCCCGGTCGGACTATAACCCCACTACCGGCCAGCCGGAAGTAAGCATGCGTATGAACCCTACCGGTTCTCGTATTTGGGCAGATTTAACAAGAGCCAATAAAGGACGTTCTATTGCTATCGTGTTAGATAATATTGTATACTCTGCTCCCAGGGTAAATGATGTAATTGAAGGTGGTAATTCCAGCATTTCCGGTTCTTTTACCACAGAAGAAGCTACAGACTTATCGAACATTTTAAAAGCTGGTAAGTTGCCAGCACCTGCCAAAATAGTACAAGAGCAGGTAGTAGGTCCTACCCTGGGTAAGGATGCCGTACATGGTGGTATTATGGCGTTTGTAATTTCATTTATCGTTATCTTCTTATTGATGTTGGTCTATTATAATACCAGCGGTTGGATTGCAAACATTGCCCTTATCTTAAACCTGTTATTTACTATTGGTGTGTTAACAGGACTTGGTGCTACCTTAACGGCCCCAGGTATTGCCGGTTTGGTATTAACCATTGGTATGGCAGTAGATACGAACGTCATTATTTATGAACGCATCAAAGAAGAATTAACCAAAGGTAAAAATTATGTAGCTGCTGTAAATGAAGGCTACCGCCGTTCTTTACCGCCGGTACTGGATGCACACGTAACTACCTTATTGACCGCTATCATACTTTTCTCATTTGGCTTAGGACCAGTTAAAGGCTTTGCCACTACACAGATAATTGGTATCTTATTATCCCTGTTCTGCGGTATATTGGTAAGCCGTTGGGTGAGCGATTTGTTTACTAACAAACAACACCACCTGGAATATTTTACAGGTATATCCAAAAGAATTTTTAAACATGCCAGCTTTAAATTTATCGAGTACCGTAAAATAGCGTATGCCATCTCTTTGGTAGTACTGGTATTGGGTATCGGATCTATATTCCATGGATTTGATGAAGGCGTGGAGTTTAAGGGCGGCCGCAGCTATACCGTCCGTTTTGATAAGCCGGTGAATGTAGAAGCGGTTCGTAATGATCTGAAAAATGCATTTGCAGAAAGTCCGGTTATTAAAACTATTGGTGCCAATAACCAACTGGACATTACTACATCCTATATGATTAGTAATACCAGTGCCGGTGCAGATTCAGCAGTAGAACATAAGCTGTTTGATGGTTTACGCAAATATCTGCCAGCCAGTGTTAATTATGGCCAGTTTGATAGTCAATATAAATTAGGCTCTAAAACGGTACTGCCTACTATATCTGACGATTTAAAATCGGGTGCTAAATGGGCTACCTTCTGGTCGCTGATCATTATTGCCTTGTATATCTTTATTCGTTTCCGCGACTGGCGGTATTCACTGGGTACTATCGTAGCCTTGTTACACGACGTATTGGTTACATTGGCGGTATTCTCTTTTTTAAAAAACATAGTGCCGTTTCCGCTTGAAATTGACCAGCACTTTATTGCGGCAGTACTTACCGTTATTGGTTTCTCTATGAACGATACGGTAATTGTATTTGACCGTATACGGGAATATAGTCACCAGATGGTAGGTGCTTCAAAAGAAACAGTTATCAATAAAGCAATCAACGATACCTTAAGCCGTACGGTTATGACTTCTTTGATTGTGTTTTTAACCCTGTTGATATTGTTTTTAGTAGGCGGAGAGGTAACACGTGGATTTGCATTTGCCATGTTGATTGGTGTTATCACCGGTACCTACTCTTCTATTTTTGTAGCGGCGCCAGTATTGGTTGACTTAGGTGGTAAAAAAACTTTAGGCCGAGGTGATACTGTTTCGGCTGAAAAGCAAAAAACGCCTACTAAGCCCGTAGTAGTTAAGCATTCGTAAGAGATTTTAAACATAGCTAAAAAGCCTGTAGTTAATACTACAGGCTTTTTTTATGATAGAAAATGAAGAGCACTCTTTGTATATGAGATTGAGAAATGATTAAAAAATGCTTCTATATTAAAAATATAAAGCCGCAATAAATGAACTATTGTGGCTTTACAGTATAAAATTAAAGTACTATCAAACACCAAAGGAACTGCCGCATCCGCAGGTAGTAGAAGCGTTTGGGTTGCTGAAAGTAAAGCCACGACTGTTTAATCCGCCCTGCCAATCTATCTCCATACCATATAAATACAATTCATGCGCTTTCTCCATAATAAAGGCTAAACCAGCAAATTCATATTCCTGGTCCTTTTCATTTTTAGTATCAAACCCAAGCACATATGATAAGCCAGAGCAACCACCGCCCTTTACTCCTATCCGTAAAAAATTCGACGTGTCAAAACCCGGTTCATTCATTAATCGCTTCAGTTCTGCTATTGCACCATTTGTAAATTTTACCGGAGAAGATGTCATTGTTTCCATAATGCAAATTTACCAACACCTTCCATAAGTTGATACAATAAAGATCGGTGGCGCAAAGCTTTCACATCTTCTTTATTTTTGCAAGCTTAACTACTATCATGGAAGGAAGTATTATCAGTATCATTATTTCTATTATAGCCCTTTTTATTGCAGTATACACATTTTATCAATTCAGATCCTTGCTAAAAGATCCGGAAAAACAGGAAGGCTTTAATACGATCCCGCTACGGTTGCAAGCCTATGAGCGACTAGTGGTATTGTGCGAACGCATAGGCTTACCCAATTTAATAAGCAGGCTGAACGAGCCGGAATTATCGGCAAAAGAAATGCAGGTACTTCTGCTGGAAAATATCAAGCAGGAATTTGAATACAATACCTCTCAACAGATTTATGTATCGCAAGTGGCCTGGGAAGCGGTACGCAATTTACGAGATCAAAGCATGCTGATAGTAAACCAGGTGGCAGGGCTGCTGCCGGCCGATGCAAAAGCCACGGACCTGAATAAACAACTTCTGGAAATTATTATCAGCCAAAACGATACAGCTTTACACACCATTGTATTAGATGCGCTGAACTATGAAGCGAAAAAACTTTTGAGAGCCTCTTAATTTACAAGTTGCATACCCGCTATATGAAAGAAAAAATCAGTACGGATAGTGGTATCGAAATAAAAAAACTTTATACCGCCGACGATCTGCCGGAAATGAATAATGAGCAGCCCGGAACCTTCCCTTTTACACGGGGCGTGCAGCCGGATATGTACCGTGGAAAGCTTTGGACGATGCGTCAATATGCTGGTTTTTCTACCGCTGAAGAAAGTAATAAACGCTATCATTACTTACTATCGCAAGGTGTAAGCGGACTTAGCGTAGCATTTGATTTACCCACGCAAATTGGATATGATAGCGATCATGTGCTTGCAGAAGGCGAAGTAGGCAAAGTGGGTGTGGCCATCGACTCGCTGGCAGATATGGAAGCTCTTTTTAAAGACATTCCGTTAGAGACTGTCAGCACCTCCATGACCATTAACGCGACTGCATTTATTTTGCTGGCTTTTTATGTGGCGCTTGCCAAAAAACAGGGAGCCAGCCTTCATAAATTATCCGGTACTATACAAAACGATATATTAAAAGAATATGCGGCAAGGGGCACATACATCTACCCTCCGAAACCCTCTATGCGCCTGATTACTGATATTTTTGAATGGAGTAGTAAAGAAGTTCCCAGGTGGAATACTATTTCCATTTCAGGCTATCACATCCGCGAAGCCGGCAGCACTGCCGTGCAAGAGATTGCGTTCACGTTAAGCAATGGCAAAGCCTATGTGGAAGCGGCTTTAAAGAAAGGGTTGGATATTAATGTTTTTTGGCAAACGCCTTTCTTTTTTCTTTA